>JBKBRD010000005.1:15182-21730 GCA_046292405.1 Allobosea sp.
GCGAATTCGCCGCGCTGGGCGCGCTCGCCTCTGTGGTCGGCGTCGCGCTGATGCTGTCGCTGCCGGCCTCGACGCCGTTGTCGGGGCTTGCGGTGGCGGTCGTCGTGGCGGTCTGGGTGGCGGCGCTGCATGGCTTGGCCATGAGCCGCTATGTGCTGGGCCCGCTGGCGCGGGCGAGCGGGCAGCAGGTGCTGATCGCCACCATCGGGCTGGCGATCGCGCTGTCGGAGTATCTGCGGCTGGCGCAGGGGCCGGAGTTGCGCTGGCTGCCGCCGGTGCTCAACGAGCCGATCGGCCTCGCCCATGCCGGCAGCTTCGTCGTCACGGTGACGCCGCTGGGCCTGGGCCTGGCCGCAATGGGGCTCGGCCTCGCTCTGGCGCTGGTGCTGCTGATCCGGCTCAGCGCCTATGGCCGGGCCTGGCGCGCCGTGGCCGACGATGCCCGCACGGCGGCGCTGTTTGGCGTCGACGCCCGCAGGGTGCATGACCGCGCCCTGGTGATCGCCTGCGCCGCCTGCGGGCTGGCGGGCGTCATCGTCACCGCCGTCTATGGCGGGATGGGGTTCGCCGGCGGGTTTTCGCTGGGGCTCAAGGCGCTGGTGGCGGCGGTGCTCGGCGGCATCGGCTCGGTCCAGGGCGCGGCGCTGGGCGGGCTCGCCATAGCCCTGTTCGAAGTGCTCTGGTCGCTCTGGCTGCCGCTCGAACAGCGGGATCTGGCCGTCTACTCTCTCTTGGCGGTCGTGCTGATTCTGCGGCCGGGCGGATTTTTCGGCGACGGCGCGCTTGCGCCGCGCGAGGTGTGAACGGGGCGGCCGGCATGAGCGATCCATTCTGTATCGATTTCGCCGATGTCGAGGCGGCTGCGGAGCGCATCGAGGGCCATGTGCTGCGCACGCCTTTGGTCCCGGCGCCCCGCCTGTCGGAGCTCACCGGCGCCACGATCCTGGTCAAGCACGAGAACATGCAGGCGACGGCCTCGTTCAAGGAACGCGGCGCGGTCAACAAGCTGCTGACGCTCGACGAAGAGGAGAGCGCGCGCGGCGTCATCGCCATGTCGGCCGGCAACCACGCCCAGGCCGTGGCCTATCACGCCCGCCGCTTCGGCGTGCCGGCGACGATCGTGATGCCGGAGACGACGCCGCTGGTGAAGGTCGAGAACACGCGCTCGCACGGGGCCCGCGTCGTGCTGCATGGCGAAACCCTGTTCGAGTCGGCGCAAAAGGCGCGCGAACTGGCGCAGCAAGAAGGGCTGGTCTTCGTCCACCCCTATGACGATCCGGCGGTGATGGCGGGCCAGGGCACGATCGCGCGCGAAATGCTGGACGACGAGCCCGATCTCGACGTGCTGATCATTCCGCTCGGCGGCGGCGGGCTGATGGCGGGAAACGCCGTCGCCGCCAAGGCGCTGAAGCCCGAGATCGAGCTGATCGGCGTCGAGGCGTCGCTCTATCCTTCCTTCTTCAACGCGGTGAACGCCGACGATCTGCCGATCGGCGGCCCCACGCTGGCCGAGGGCATCGCGGTCAAGACCGTGGGCGTGCAGACGCTGCCGATCGTCTCCAGCCTGGTCTCGGACATCGTGCTGGTCGGGGAGGATCTGATCGAGCGGGCGGTCAACGCCTATGCCTGCCTGCAGCATTCGCTGGCCGAGGGCGCCGGCGCCGCCGGGCTGGCGGCCATGCTGAAGGAGCCGGCGCGCTATGCCGGGCGCAAGGTCGGGCTGATTCTGTGCGGCGGCAACATCGACACCCGCCTGCTGGCGGCGATCATGGTGCGCGAATTGGAGCGCGAGGGGCGCATCGTCTCCTTCCGCCTGACCACCAGCGACAGGCCGGGGCTGCTCGGCAAGGTCGCCAGCCTGCTCGGCAATGAGGGCGCCAATATCCTCGAAGTCAGCCATGGCCGCCTCTTCCTCGACGTGCCGGCAAAGGGCGTGACCCTCGATGTGACGGTCGAGACCCGCAGCGATGGCCATGCGCGGGCGATCGAAGCCGCGCTGCGCCAGCACGGCTTTGCCCCGCACCGGATTTTCCCGCGCGGACAGCAGCCGGGTTGAACTTTGCAAAGGCCGGCTCCGCAGGATCTTGCGGAACCGCGGCGGCGACCAAACATTGTGGCAGCGGAGCGCGCGCAATCGCCGCAGCGCCAGCAGGGATGAGTGGGATGACCGACCAGCGCTACAATCAGAGCCCGATCACGCCGATCGAGACCCGTGCCCTGCAGGATGTCAGCGGCGTGCTGGGCTCGCGGCTCTTCGCCTGGATCGGCGACATCATCATCCTGTTCTTCCTCGGCGGCGCGATCGTGCTGCTGCTGGGCGTGCTCGGCATCGTCACCTTCGGCGCGACCTGGCTGCTGATCCCGATCGCGACCATCGCCACCGGCCTCGGCTATGCCGCCGTGACGATCGGCGGGCCGCGCCAGGCGACGTTCGGCATGCGCATGGCCGGGTTGAGGGTCGAAACCGCCAATGGCGGCCGGCCCGACGGGCTGGCGGCCGCCGTGCACGCGCTGCTGTTCTATGTCGCGGCGAGCACGGTCGGGCTCTGGGCGCTCGACGTGCTGATCGGCTTCGCCCGCAGCGACCGGCGCATGGGCCATGACCTGCTGACCGGGCTGGTGGTCGTGCGGGCGTGACGGCGTCGCGCTTGGGCCGGTCGAGCGTGGTGCGGCTCCCCCTTCCCTGGACCTCGTCCTGATCCACAGCCCTCATTCCGAGGAGCGATTCTCGGAAGCGCGTCTCGAAAGAAGCGGCAGATCGCGCTTGAGCCTTCTGGAGCCTTCGAGACGCCGCTTCGCGGCTCCTCAGGATGAGGGCTCATGGCTTGCGAGCGCCCAAACTATGTCGGCCCGCCCGTGTCAACGACGCGGATCCACCGCGCGTCCGCATGCCTCAATCGGAGATCCCAGCGGCACGATCGTCCTCGCGATCCAGCCTGTCGAGGACGGTCAGCGCGGTGGGCACACAATCCGCCTGCGCCAAGCGCTTGAACGCGGCTTCACCCTCCAGAGACGCCAGGGCCTCCGTCGTCAGGCGTTCCAGAAGCTCGCTCAACGTCACGCCTTTCGCCTCTGCCAGAGCGCTCAGACGGTTCGCGACTTCGTCTGGGAGTTGCACAGTCAAGGCAGTCAACGGATCAGCTCCATGGTTTGATGCGGCGTCAGCAACTTGATGTCGTGGAACTTCAGCTCGCCGTTGCCGATATCTCGCAGATTGTAACTTATAATCGCCTCGGCGCCGCCGGCCACGGCCAATTCTACCAGATGATTATCGGCTTCGTCAGAGAGATTCGGCCGCCAACCGAAATAGACCGTGGTCCAGCGCCCGCGCTGTGCAAGGGCGGCCAAAATCTGCCTTCGCTCCGTATCGGTCGTCGTCTCCGTCCATACCGGCCGGCCGAGCAGATCGTTGTATTCATTCCACAACGCGTTCCCAAACAGCGGGATCAGCCGACCCGTCAGCGCGGCTCTCAAAACGGCGCGTGACTCGCCGCCTCCTGATCTCAGCGCAGAGACGAAGACGTTGGTGTCAATGACAACAGGGTGCGGCATGGCTGGGATTGATGATATGCCCTAGCGTCAGAGTAAAGACTTTGCCGCCTTCAACTCCCGCGCTTGTTGCGCCGGCTCCACCTGCTACACTGCCTTGCGATCCACCGAGCCGGAGCCGGACAGACGTGACGCGCCCGTTGCGGGATGCCCCGCAATTCTATCTGACCTCCCCGACGTCGTGCCCCTACCTCCCCGGGCGCGAGGAACGCAAGGTGTTCACCCACCTCGTCGGAGCGCGGGCGCGCGACCTCAACGACGTGTTGAGCCAGGGCGGATTCCGGCGCTCGCAGAGCATCGCCTATCGGCCGGCCTGCGAGGGCTGCCGCGCCTGCGTCTCGGTGCGCGTCTGCGTCAACGACTTCAGGCTGTCGCGCGGCTTCCGGCGCATCGCCTCGCGCAACAGCGACCTGATCGGCGAAGCGCTGCCGCCGCAGCCGCGCTCGGAGCATTATTCGCTGTTTCGCAGCTATCTCGACGAGCGCCACCCGGAAGGCGGCATGGCGACGATGTCGGCGCTGGATTTCGCGATGATGGTCGAGGACACCCATGTCGAGACCTCTCTGATCGAGTATCGCCGGCGCACCCCCGACAGCGGCTTCACCGGCCGCGGCAAGGGCGATCTCTTCGCGATGGCGCTGACGGACACGCTGAGCGACGGGCTGTCGATGGTCTACTCTGTCTATGATCCCGGCCTCGAGCTGCGCTCGCTCGGGACTTTCATGGTGCTCGATCACATCGCCCGGGCCCGCAAGCTCGGCCTGCCTTATGTCTATCTGGGCTACTGGGTCGATGGCTCGCCCAAGATGGCCTATAAATCGCGCTTCACCCCGCAGGAACGGCTGACGCCGCAGGGCTGGGAACGCGCCGGCTGACGCTTGCCGCTGCGCCTGAACCAATCGTTTGAAACGCATGGCGGCGCGGCGAAAACACGCTTGCCTGCGGCCGCCGCCCTCGCCACTCTGCGCCCAACGGCCCCATGAGAGGCCCATTGGAGGACGCATGAGCGACGAGCTGACCCAGCGCCTTGAGCGCTGCTACACCGGCATCATCCATGACACGATGCGGGCCATGGGCCTGACCGATTTCACGCTGCCGCCGGCGCTGCGGCCGCTGCTGCCGGGCCAGAAGCTCGCCGGCCCGGCCTTCACCGTCGAGGGCAAGACCGGCGAGTTCGACGCGCATGAGACGCTGCTCGGCTGGACGGGCCTGCTCTCCCAGGCCAAGCCCGGACATGTCTGGGTCTGCCAGCCCAACACCGACGAGATCGCGCTGATGGGCGAGCTTTCGGCCGAGACGCTGAAGAACAAGGGCGTGCGCGGCTGCGTCATCGATGGGCTGTCGCGCGACACGGAGTTCATGATCGAAATGGGCTTCCAGGCGTTCTTCAAGACCTATACGCCGCGCGACATCGTCGGCGCCTGGTTGCCGAAGGCGGTCGACGAGCCCGTCAAGATCGGCGACGTCTGGATTCGCCCCGGCGACTATGTTCTCGGCGATCGCGACGGCGTGGTGCGCATCCCCGTCGAAATCATCGAGGAGGTGCTGGAAAAGGCCGAGACGGCGATCTGGACCGAGAACAGGGTTCGCACCGCGATCCTGGCCGGGGTCGATCCGCAGCAGGCCTATCTGCAATACGGCAAGTTCTGATGCCCGCGCCCGACAGCCGCCTGATCCTGCTCGACCCGCGCGACAACGTCTTCGTCGCGCGGGTCAGGCTGGCTGCCGGCGAGGTCATCGAGACGGGAGCGGGCGCTGCGACGCTCGACCGCGACGCGCCGCTCGCCCACAAGATCGCGCGGCGGCCGATCGCGGCCGGGGAGACCATCCTGAAATATGGCGCGCCGATCGGCGTGGCGACGCAGGCCATCGCGGCGGGCGCCCATGTCCATGTCCACAACATGCGCAGCGACTACACGCCGACCTATCATCTGGAAGACGAGCGCAAGCCGGGAGCAGAAGCATGAACGCCTTGCGCGGCTATCTGCGCTCGGACGGGCGCAAGGGCATCCGCAACACTGTCGCGGTCGCCTATCTCGTCGAATGCGCCCACCATGTCGCTCGCGAGATCGCCCTGCCCTGGCGCGAGGACGGGGTGCATGTCATCGGCTTTCCCGGCTGCTACCCCAACGCCTACGCCGAAACCATGCTGGAGCGGCTGTGCACCCACCCCAATGTCGGGGCGGTGCTGCTGGTGTCGCTGGGCTGCGAAAGCTTCAACAAATACGCGCTGGAGCGGGCCGTGCGCGCCAGCGGCCGGCCGGTGCAGACGCTGGTGATCCAGGGCACGGGCGGCACGCGCGCCTCCATCATGGAAGGCCGGCGCTGGATCGAGGCGCAGCGAGTCGCGCTCGACGCGCAGGAGCCGGTTGAGATGGCGGTGTCGGAACTCGTCGTCGGCACGGTCTGCGGCGGTTCGGACGGCACTTCCGGCATCACCGGCAATCCGGCGGCCGGGCGCGCCTTCGACCTGCTGATCGGCGCGGGCGCGGCCTGCATCTTCGAGGAGACCGGCGAGCTGATCGGCTGCGAGCACATCATGGCCGCGCGTGCGATCACGCCGGAACTCGGGCTCGAGCTGGAGCGCTCGGTCGCCAAGGCGGCGCGCTATTATGCGACGCTGGGCTATGGCTCGTTTGCGGCCGGCAATGCCGAAGGCGGGCTTTCGACCATCGAGGAGAAGTCGATGGGCGCCTACGCCAAATCCGGCGCATCGCCGATCTCGGGCCTGCTCAAGCCCGGGGATATTCCGCCCCGCGGCGGGCTCTACCTGCTGGACGTCGTGCCTGACGGAGAGGTGCGCTTCGGCTTCCCCAACATCAACGACAATGCCGAGATCGCCGAGCTGATCGCCTGCGGCGCGCATTGCGTGCTGTTCGTCACCGGCCGCGGCTCCGTCGTCGGCTCGGCGATCTCGCCCGTCGTGAAGATCTGCGCCAATCCCGAAACCTACAGGCGCATGGCCGACGATATGGATGTCGACGCCGGCCGGATCCTCG
>JBKBRD010000005.1:21935-32468 GCA_046292405.1 Allobosea sp.
GTTTCAGTTTCTGCAATCGCCTTAAGGCTCTCTCAAAGGAATGGCGGCATTATGCTCTCGACCCGTATGGGCTGGGGGTTTTGATGCTGCATAGTTTGAGCCGGATGCCGGCCGACCTGTCGTCGGATTCGCGCAGGCAATTGCTGAACGCCGTGACCGACCTGTTCTTGCTGGATGACGACCCGAGCGAGGTCGCCAAGGAGCATTATGGCGAGATCGCAGTGCAGTCGCTGGCGCATCTCGGCAACGAAGATCGCAAGGGCTATGCGGGTCAGGTCGCGGATGTGCCGACGCTGCCGCGCACCGTCGCGATCAACCTCGCCAGCGATGCCGATGCCGATGTGGCGCGGCTGGTGCTGAAGCTCTCGCCCGTGCTCACCGACACCGACCTCGCCGCCATCGCCGTCACCCAGTCGCAGCGGCATCTCGTCGCCATCGCCGAGCGCGCCCGGCTTTCGGAAGGGCTGACCGATATTCTCGTCGAGCGCGGCGACCGCGACGTGCTGCACACCGTCAGCTCGAACGAAGGCGCCAGCTTTTCCGACCAGGGCTTCGACACCTTGCTGAAGCGCGGCGGCGACGACGCCGAAATCACCGGCGCCTTGTCGCGCCGTGGCGATCTGCCGCCCCAGCGCGCGGCGCGCGTGCTGCGCATCGTCGAGCAGATGGCCGATCCGTCGCTGTCGGCGGCGCCGGCCGCCCGCACGCTGGCCCGCCAGGCGCGCCAGCAACGGCTCGAAGTCAGGCTGCTGCTGGCAGATCTCGCCGCCGGCGCCCGCCAGCTCGACGATGTCGCCACCATGCTGGCGGAGGAGGACCGCGCCTATCATCTCGCGCAGGTTCTGGCCCAGGCCGCTGCGATCACGCCCGAGCAGGCGCTGCGCGTGCTGATGCAGCGCGACCCGACAGGCATCGCCGTGACCTGCAAATCGCTCTCGATCGGCATCCCCGCCTTCACCGCCATCATGGAGCTCAGGGGCCGCCGCCTGCTGTTCAAGACCAGCGATATCGAGGATGCGGTGAAGGATTACCGCAAGCTCGACGCCGCCACGGCCGACCGGACACTGCGCTTCCTGAAGCTGCGGACCACGCTGAGCTGAGGCGTCGGGCGCGCCCCGCCACAAATCCGCGACAATCGGACTGCCCTTTGCTATGGGTGGGACGAAGATCAGGCGGAGACGGGCTATCGTGAGATTGACGCTGATTGGCGCCGCGCTCGGCGCGACCGTCCTCGCCTCCGGCGCCGCACAGGCGCAGGTCGCCCTGCCCTATTGGGGCTTCTCCTCGCTGCCGTCCTTCGCCTGGACCGAGCCTACGCTCGCGCCGGGCGGCGTGAAGTGGGACGGCTCCTACGCACGCATCTCCAGCGGCTTTCAGGTCACCAGTTCGAAGCGGCTGGGGACCCATGCCGGCCCAACCATCGGGCTCGAGGCCGGGACGCTGAAGCGCGAGGGCAATTTCGTCTATGGCGTGGTCGGCGCGCTGGAATATATGCCGGCGATCGGCGGCTATGGCACGCCCGGTTTCGGCAATGTCGCCTATACCCGCGATTTCGCCGGCGCTTTCGAGGTCAAGACCGGCGTGCTGCTCAATGAGAACGTGCTGCTCTACACAAAGGTCGGGGCAGCCGCGCTGAACGAGAGCATCCGCTACGGCGCCACGCCGTTCTCGGCGCCCTTCAATCGCAGCGACATCGCAATCAGGCCGGTGGCAAAGGCCGGCGTGGAATGGGCTGTGACCAATAATCTGACGCTGGGCCTGGAAGTCGGCGTGGTCGGCCAGGACATGCGCTGAGGCGGCGGCCCCGCTCAGCCGCCCGTCTTCATGATCCTCGCCTTGTCGCGATTCCAGTCGCGCGCCTTCTCGGTCTCGCGCTTGTCGTGCAGCTTCTTGCCGCGGCCGAGTCCTAACTCCACCTTGGCTCGTCCCTTTTCGTTGAAATAGACTTTCAACGGGATCACCGTGTAGCCCTCGCGCTGGATCGCGCCCATCAGCTTGTTGATCTGGCGGCGGTGCAGCAGCAATTTGCGTGGCCGGCGCACATCATGGTTGAAGCGGTTGGCTTCGAGATACTCCGGAATATGCGCGTTGAAGAGATAGAGCTCGGTGCCCATCGGCCCAGCATAGCTCTCGCCGATCGTCGCCCGGCCGCCGCGCAGCGACTTGATCTCGGTGCCCTGCAGAGCGATGCCGGCCTCGAGCGTGTCGGTGATTTCGTAATTGTAGCGCGCCTTGCGATTGTCCGCGGCGAGCTTGTAGCGTTCCGGATCTGGTTTTTTCATGCTGTCCGACCGAGCGCATGCGCCTTCACAAAGGAGGCCATGGCTTGCGATTCTGATTCAGGGTCGGCGCTCAAGCCGTTGAGAACGCCGAGCTTGTCGGCCTCCTGACGGTTCTGGCTGAGCTTGAACTTGCCGATGAGCGAAGCGATGTCGATCTCGATGCCGACGATGCCGCGCATCTGCGCCGCCACGAAAGGCTCGGGCGCGTCAGAGACGGCCCAGGGTTCGGCGCGCGGAGCCTCCTGCTGCTGCGTCAGCGCCTCGAGCTGGGCCCGCAGCCAGGCGGCGTCCTCGATCGCCCGCGCCGGCCCGCGGGCCTGCACGGTGACATAGTTCCAGGTCGGCACGACCTTGCCGTGCTCGCGCTTGGAGGCGTACCAGGCCGGCGTCACGTAGCGCTCGACGCCGGTGAAGATCACCAGCGTCTCGGCGCCGGCCGCGATGGCCCGCCATTGCGGATTGGGGCGGGCGAGATGGGCGCGCAGCACGCCCTGCTCGCCCTCGTCGGCATGGAGCACGAAGGGCACCGGATTGGCCAGAAGCCCGCCCTCGCCCGCCGTCACCAGCGTCGCGAGCGGGTTGGCGCGCATCACCCCAAAAAGGGCGTCGCGATCCTCGACCTTGAAATGACTGGGCTCATACATCGTCGTCTCCGGGGGCGGCGGCAACTGGCGGTCAGCTCCAGGCGCCGGCGCCGACTTCCCTATCTAGGCATTCAACAGCCCGGCGAACACCATGGCGTCGCGAATGACCTTGCCGGTCGCAGGGGTGACCTTGAGCAGCGGCAGGCGCACCTCTTCCTCGATGCGGCCCAGCAGAGCAAGCCCGTGCTTGGCGCCGGCGAGGCCCGGCTCCTTGAAGATCGCGTCATGCAGCGGCACAAGCCGGTCCTGGATCCGGAGGCCGGTCGCATAATCGCCCTTCAAAACGGCGCTCATCAGATCGGCGCAGAGGCGCGGCGCGACATTGGCGACCACCGAGATGCAGCCATGCCCGCCTGCCGCCATATAGGCCAGCGCCGTCATGTCCTCGCCCGAGAGCTGGATGAAATCGGGGCCCATGGCGTGGCGCTGCTGCGAAACGCGGGCGAGGTTGGCGGTGGCGTCCTTGACGCCGGCGATGTTCTTCAGCTCGTAGAGGCGCGCCATGGTCTCGACCGACATGTCGACCACGGAGCGCGGCGGGATGTTGTAGATGATGATCGGCAGGCCGACGGCGTCGTTCACCGCCTTGAAATGCTGGTACATGCCTTCCTGCGTCGGCTTGTTGTAATAGGGCGTCACCACCAGCACGGCGTCGGCGCCGGCCTTCTCGGCATGGACGGCGAGGTCGATCGCCTCGGCGGTGTTGTTGGAACCAGCGCCCGCGATCACCGGCACGCGCCCCTTCGCCTGGGCGATAACGATCTCGACGACCTGCTTGTGCTCGGCATGGCTCAGCGTCGGGCTTTCGCCGGTGGTGCCGACGGGCACGAGCCCGCTGCTGCCATTCTCGATCTGCCACTCGACCAGCGCGCGCAAACTCTCCTCGTCGACGCGCCCGGCTTTGAACGGCGTCACCAGCGCTGGCATCGAGCCGGTAAAGGGCGTGTGCTTGGTCATGGCGCGGCGTCCTGGAGGAAAATCATGCAAGGGGAGAGAGACATAGCCGCTTGGCAGGCGCGGGCAAAGCCGGCAATTCATCAAAAGCCGTGGCCAGCATGATTAACACTTCGTCAACGCGCTTGACCGACCATTCCAGGCTTGAAGCACCGGTCCGGAGTCCGTCATGGCCACGCCCGCCTCGCGCCTGCGCCGCACCCGTCTCGCCAGGCTCGGCCTGGGCGTCGCCAGCCTCGCCCTGCCGCTGATCCTGTCCGCTGCGCCGCTCCAGGCCTATGAGGCCGGCGAGCGTCCAGGCGACGAACGGCTGGCCGGCGATGTCGAGACCACCGGCTCGCTGCCGCCGCAAGCCGTCCGGGGGCTCGGGCTCGACAGCGTCGCCCCCCAACTCATCGGCAAGGCGATCGACGCCTATCGGCGCGGCGCGCTGGCGGAGGGCGATGCGATCGCGCGCAGCATCGACAGCGACGCAGGCCGGGCGCTGCTGGAATGGGCCGCCCTGCGGGCCGGCGCCAACTTCGTTCCCTTCGCGCGGCTGAACGCCTTTCTCCAGGCCTATCCGGATTATCCGGCGACCGCGCTGTTCCGCCGCCGCGCCGAGGAAGCGCTGATCGCGGAGCGGCGCAAGCCGGAGATCGTGCGGGCCTTCTTCCAGCACCATGCTCCGGCGAGCCCCGCCGGGCGGGTGGCGCTGGCCCTTGCGCTCAAGGCCGACGGCGAGCCGGTCGAGGCGCTGGCGCTGATCCGTCGCAGCTGGCGGAAGGATCATCTCGGCGTTGCGCTCGAAAAGATCGTGCTCGCCGCCTTCGGCGACCTGTTGACGGCCGATGATCACAGGCTGAGGGCCGAACGCTACATCTTTCGCGGCAATGGCGAGGCCGCGCTGCGCAACGCCGCGCGCGTCTCGGCGGATTATCGGAAACTGGCGCAGGCGCGCCTCGCCAGCGGCAAGGCCAAGCGCGCCCTGCCCGCCTCCGTCATCGCCGGGCTGCCTTCGGGGTTGAAGGGCGACCCCTCCCTCGCCTTTCTACTGGCCCAGCAGGCGCGCCGGGAAGACAAGCCGCTCGAGGCCGCAAAGCGGCTGGCCGACGTACCGCGCGATCCCGCGCTGCTCGGCGACGGCGATGGCTGGTGGATCGAACGGCGGCTGATCGCCCGCAAGCTGATCGACGAAGGCGAGCACGCCCGCGCCTATGAGGTTGCAGCAGGCCATGGCGCCGAGGATTCGGCCTCGCGCATCGACGCCGAATGGCATGCCGGCTTCATCGCGCTGCGCTTCCGGGACGCGCCGATGCTGGCGCATGATCACTTCCGCGCCGCCGCGGCGCTGGCGCAGACGCCGATTTCTCTCGCCCGCACCGCCTATTGGGAAGGGCGTGCGGCCGAGGCGCTGGGGCGAGAGGCCGAGGCGACCGCGGCCTTTGAGCGGGCCGGCGAACACCCCGTCGCCTATTACGGTCAGCTTGCGCTGGCGCGGCTGGGGGAGCGGCATCTGCAACTGCGCGCCAGCGACATCGCTCCGCTCGGCCATCTACCCGGACACCAGGCGGTGCAGCTGCTTTACCGTCTCGGCGAGCGGCAGCTTGCAGCGCAGATGCTGACGGATCTGGCGCAGCGGCTGCAGACCACGCCGGCGCTCGAAGCCATCGCCCAGATCGCCCAGGCGCAAGGCGATACGCGCACCCAGCTCGCCATCGGCAAGCAAGCGCTGCAGCGCGGTTTCCCGCTCGACGCCGCCGCCTTCCCCACCACCGGCGTCCCGGATTTCCCGGTGCTGGGCGACCCGATGGAGCGCGCCATCGTCCACGCCATCGCCCGGCAGGAAAGCGCCTTCGATCCCACGGCCGTGTCGCATGCCGGAGCGCGCGGGCTGATGCAGATGATGCCGGCGACTGCGCGCGAAACCGCGCGGCGCGCGAGCCTGCCTTTCGACTGGCCGCGGCTGGGGCGCGATCCGCTCTACTCCGCGCAAATGGGCGCCGCGCATCTCATCGACCTGCTCAAGGAGTGGCGCGGCTCCTATATCCTCACCTTCGCTGCGTATAATGCCGGCTCCGGCAATGTCCGCAAATGGATCGAGGCCTATGGCGACCCGCGCCGGGCCGATGTCGACGCCGTCGACTGGGTCGAGCGCATCCCCTTCTACGAAACGCGCAACTATGTGCAGCGCGTCATGGAGAATGTGCAGGTCTATCGCCACCGGCTCGACCAGCGCACGGCCTATATGATCGACCATGACTTGAAGCGGGGCGGCCGGCGGGAGTAACTGATCGTCTCTCGACCTGGGATCCTCGATGCACACCGAGACCGGCTTCAGCTCCTTCTTCATCAGCGCGCGCGACGGGCTCAAGCTGCATGCGCGCGACTATGGACCGCTCGCATCGGCGGCCATTCCCGTCGTCTGCCTGCCGGGCCTCGCCCGCACATCGGCCGATTTTCACGAGCTCGCTCTGGCGCTGTCGCAGGACGAGGCCAGGCCGCGGCGGGTCCTGGCGCTGGATTACCGCGGGCGCGGCCGCTCTCAATACGACAGCAACTGGCGCAATTACGACATCCGCGTCGAGCTCGACGACGTCATGCAGACGCTCACCGCGGCGGGCGTCTCGGAGGCGATCTTCATCGGCACCTCGCGCGGCGGGCTGCTGACCATGGCGCTCGGCGCGGCGCGGCCGGCGATGATCAAGGGGGCGGTGCTGAACGATGTCGGCCCGGTGATCGACGCGCGCGGCCTGCTGCGCATCAAGGGCTATGTCGGCAAGCTGCCGACGCCGCGCAGTTTCACCGAGGGCGCGGAAATCCTGAAGCGCCTGTCCGACCAGCAATTCTCGGCCTTCGGCGACGCCCAGTGGGAGATGATGGCGCGGCGAACCTGGACCGAGCGCGACGGCCGCATCGTCCCCGATTACGATCCGAATCTGATGAAGGTGCTCGAAGAGCTGGATCTGGAAGCGCCGCTGCCGGTGCTGTGGAACTACTTCGCGGGTCTGAACGGCGTGCCCGTGCTGGCGATTCGCGGCGCCAATTCCGATCTGCTGGCGGAGGCGACGCTGCAGGAGATGGCCGAGCGCCATCCCGACTGCCAGATCCACACCGTCGCCGGTCAGGGCCATGCGCCCGTGCTCGGCAGCAAGGACATGCTCCGGCGCATCGGAAAGCTGGTCAGCCGCGCCGAGCGGCTGGCGGCCTGAGCGCCGTCCTTCCGACTCAGCCCGCCTCTTCGGAGCGCGATGTCGGGACGAGACCGGCCCTGGCGCGTCGCGCAAACTCGGTCTCTTCGCCGGCGGCGAGCCGGCGCGCCTGGCCGACCCAATCCTCGCGCTCGATCCGGCCTGGAAAAGCCAGGTAAGAACCGACCCAGGCGACATTGTCGTCGTTCCATTCCGCGATCTGGCTGAAATGCCAGACGCCCAGCGCCTGCAGCCTCGCCTCGTTCTGAGCGCCGATGCCGCTGATCAGTTTCAGATCGTCCGGCCCTGCGGCCTGAGCCGCAGGAAGCCCAGGCGGACGCCGGCCCGGGATCTGCTCCTCGCCCGCGCCAGTCATGGCCGGGCTCGCGCCGGCCGGCGCGGCCTGCAGCGAGGACCGGGCGCAGATCACGCTGCCGAGGATGCAGCCGAGCGCGTAGACGGCGATGAACAGCAGGGCGCTCTCGACCCAGAGCGCCGCCGTGCCGTTTAGCGTCTGCGTCCAGGTCAACGCGCCGCCGAGCGCCCAGGCGCCGGCCAGCCCCAGCACCAACGGTCCGCCCAGCCGCAGCCGGCCGCCATCATGGCTGATCCAGCCCATGGCCAGGCCGAGCGCAAAGGCTGCGAGCAGGAACCAGGCGAATTGCGCAGCGAGATAGATCATGCCCACCCCCTACTTCACGACCGTGAATTGCACACGGCGGTTCATCACCCGCGCCTCGCGGCCGCCATGGGGAACCAGCGGCCGCTTCGCGCCATAGCCCTGCACGACAAGCTGCCCGGCATCGACCCCGCGCTTGACCAGCTCGTCGCGCACGCGCTGGGCGCGGCGGATCGAAAGGCCGAGATTGTCGAAACCGCTGGCCTCGCCGTCGTCATTGGCGTGGCCCTCGATCGTGATGCGCGATTGCGGGCATTGCTGCAGGATGCGGTGGGCGGCTTCGATCGCCTGTTCTGTAACCGCATCGAGCGTCACCACCGAGGTGCCCTGGCCAAACTGCACCTTGTTCTCGCGCGTCAGCGCGTCGAGATCCCTCTGGCAGGCATCGGGCGGATCGCGCGTACAGCCTGTCTCGCGCAGGCCGATGGCGACATCGACGGGAACGCCGGCGGCGCGCGCTGCGGCGGCGCTGGTCTCGACCTCTTGCTTGATCAACTCCCGGCAGGTCAGGCCGCGCAGCGTCAGCCCCTTTTCCGACAGGCTGGCCGAGCCGAGATCGAGCCGCGTCAGATTCTCCGCCGCGAGACGCGCCGCAGCAGCGAAGCCGGGCGGCGCCGACGGGACGAGCGCCGTCTCGTCCGCGAGCGCGCCGCGTGCGGGGGCGGCGCCGACCACCGCCTTCAATTCGGAGCGCGCCGGCTCGTCGGGCAGGTAGCCGGAGACGTTGAGCCCGGTCTTGTCGCTGGACATCTCCAGCCGGTAGGGCCGCACGAGAACGGCTCCGGGCGCGACCTTGGCGACCAGACCCGCGGGCGGCTGTACGGCGAGCAGATCCTGCAATTTGCGCAGCGACTCAGCATCCGGCGTCTCGCCGGTCAGGGTGAGTTCGCCGTTGGCGATGGCAACGTTCCCTTGCCGCATCGGTCCGAGCAAAGCGAGCGCGTAGCGGGTCGCGGCGGCGTAATCGGGCGTGCCGGCGAGATTGCCGGTGATCTCGAGCCCGTCGGCGCGGACCGGCTCCCCCGCCCCGGGCGCCAGCTTCAGCAGCGCGTCGCGGGCGGCTTCATCCGGAACGAGACCCGACAGGCTCACGCCGGATTCGGTCTTGTCCGCGCGCCAGCGCAGCGGCGCCGGCGGCGCCGGAGGCGGTGGAGGATCCGGCAGGGCCGGCGGCTGCACGTCGACCTGCGGCGCCGCAGGCGCGCTGTCCGCAGCCGCTTTCTGATCCACGGCCGGCGTGGGCTCAGACAGGGCCGGCAGGATCAGCGGCGGGATTTCCGGGAGCGGCGGCATCGGCGGCAAGGGCGGCGGAGGCGGCGGGCAGGCGATCGTCGCCTGCGCGACCGAGTCCGGCCCGTCGGTCTGGGCGATCAGCAAGCGCAGCGCCTGGCACGCGTCATGGCTATCGGGCCCCTGGCCCAATAGAACATAAGCGTCGCCAATGAGTTCAGCCTTGCCGTTGCGAAGCCGCTGGAGATCGGCGATGGCGCGGGAGAGCTTGACGCCGAAGGCGCCGGGCTCGCCCAGCGCCGGCTTGAGATCGGTGTTGAAGGCCGAGGCGTTCGGAAAGGCGGCGCGCGCCAACTCGACGATGCGCTCGCGCAGCGCGACGCTGGGATAAAAGCCGCTGACCGAGACCGCGCCATCGGCGCCGTGTTCGACGCTCAGGCGATAGGGCGCGACGACCGGCGGCCGGAGCGTGCAGTCGACGCTCTTGAAGCCACGCTGCGCCATGGCGACCGAGGCGGCCTCGAGCGCGAGGAAGGCGTCGGGCGTCGTCGCCTGCCCTTCGATGCAGAAGCGGCCATCATCGAGCGCCAGCTTGCCGGCCTGCAGCCGCGGCAGTTCGGCCAGGAGAGCGCGCGTCATCTCCGAAAACCCGTCGGGCGCGCCATAGGCCAGGCTCTGCCGATCGTCGATGCGCAGCCCGGGCAGCGCGGCGCTGGCGGCGGCGACATTGGCGGTGGCGCTGGCCTCGTCCGGGACGAAACCGTTCAGCACGACCGATTGCGGCTCGCGCGCGGCCGACCAGCTATAGGGCTTTTGCGCCACCACCTGTGACAGGCCGCCGAGCGCGCGGCGCACCCCGAACTCGGAGCGCAGTTGCGCCATCGCTTTCGAGGCGCCGTCGGCCGAAAGGGCCTCGCCCGAAATGATGACGTCGCGCCCGACGACGCGGGCGGAGATCGGCCGGGCGGCGGGAACGCTGCCTGCGACCGTGCTGGCGACGGCCGCGGCGCGGCGTCCGACATCCTGCTCGATCCGATCGCCGAGCACGACATTGCCTGCCGCCCAGAGCAAAGCCAGAGGCGCAAGGCCCCAGAGCCAACGCATCGGTTGCGCCATCCCTTACCCCCAGACACGGCTCTGACGGCGCCCCCCGGCGCTCACACGTCCCAGCCCATCAAGACAGGCCGTCCGCCCCCGCCCTGTCAAGACGTTGCGGAAGGATCGGCCCAGTCGTCAACGGGAATGCGACGCGCAACGAAAAAAGCCCCGGGTTTCCCCGGGGCTTTCCGACTAGGACCGGAAGACCGATCAGAAGTCGCGCTGGATGCGCAGGCGGGCCGACAGAGCGTCGTCCGACTTGATCAGCACGCCAACCGGACGGCCAGCAGCCTGGATGCGGTTCTTGACCTCAGCCTTGGCGTAGAGAACCTCGACGCCGATGTCGAGACCCGAAACCGGCGACCAGATCAGGTTCGAACCGATGCGGAACTCCTTCGGGTCCTGGTTGGTGAAGCCGCCGATGCTGACGCGGCTGCCGTAATCCAGCTCAGAGTACGAACCATACACGGCCTGAC
>JBKBRD010000006.1:0-32234 GCA_046292405.1 Allobosea sp.
ACGCGCTCCGGCGCGTCGGGCTGCAGCCGGCCGCCACCGTCTATGTGCAATCGGTGGTGGAGGAGGAATCGACCGGCAATGGCGCGCTGATGACGCATCTGCGCGGCTACCGGGCCGATGCGGTGCTGATCCCCGAGCCCGAGCAGGAGATGCTGGCGCGGGCCAATTGCGGGGTGATGTGGTTCCAGGTGATGGTGCGCGGCGTCCCCGTCCATGTCCGCGAAATGGGGGCCGGGGCCAACGCCATCGACGCCGCCTATCGCGTCGTGGGCGCGCTGCGGGAGTTGGAGGCCGAGCTGAACGCGGAAAAGGCCGGCCGTGAGTATTTCGAGGAGCTCGACCACCCGATCAACCTCAATATCGGCAAGATCGAGGGCGGCGACTGGGCCTCCTCGGTGCCATGCTGGTGCCGGATCGACTGCCGAATCGCGATGTATCCCGGCATGAGCGCGCAGGAGATGTCGCGCCGGATCGAGGCGTGCGTCTCGCGTTTTTCGCGGCAGGACCGTTTTCTTGCCAACAACCCGCCGCAGGTCAGCTTCAACGGGTTCTGGGCCGAGGGCTATGTGCTGCAGCCGGGCAGCGAGGCGGAGGCCGTGCTCGGCCGCGCCCATGAAGCCGCGATCGGCGCGAAGCTGCAGAGCTTCGTGACCCCGGCCTATCTCGATACCCGCGTCTATGCGCTCTACGACAAGATTCCGGCGCTGTGCTACGGGCCGATCTCCGAGAACATCCACGGTTTCGACGAGCGCGTCAGCATCGCCTCGGTCAAGCGCATCACCGGGGCGATGGCGCTGTTCGTGGCGGAATGGTGCGGCGTCGAGAGCCTGGCCGGCTGAACGGCCCGCCGGCATCGCAGCCCGGAAACGCCTGCACGTCAGTCGCCATCCTGCGCCCGCGGCATCGTGGCGGCCGGTTTCGCTTGGCCGTGACGCATCGTCTTGTTAGGTTAAGCGGATCTGGCGGGCGATGTTTTGGTCCTGCCGTGAGCTTCTTTTCAGGATCGGACCGATTAATGGATTCGCAGGTTCAATCGACCCGGCCGAAGAGCGTGTTGCGCGCCTTCTTCGCCAGCAGCTCTGCTGGCGGCATCGTGCTGATGGTCGTGGCTCTGGTTGCCATCATTGTCGCGAACTCGCCGGCTTCCGGCTTGTATTTCAGCGTCCTCAAACAATACGTCTTCGGCCTGTCCGTGCTGCACTGGATCAACGACGCGCTGATGGCCGTGTTCTTCCTGCTCGTCGGGCTGGAGATCAAGCGCGAATTCCTCGACGGGCAATTGTCGAGCTGGTCGCGCCGCGCGCTGCCCGGATTTGCGGCGCTGGGCGGCATGGCGGCGCCGGCGCTGATCTTCGTGGCGCTCAATGCCGGATCGCCCGAAACCTTGCGCGGCTGGGCCATTCCCGCCGCCACCGACATCGCCTTTGCGCTCGGCGTGCTGTCGCTGCTGGGCAAGCGCGTGCCCGGCTCGCTCAAGGTGTTCCTGACCGCGCTCGCCATCCTCGACGATCTCGGGGCGGTGATCATCATCGCGATCTTCTACACCAGCGAGCTCTCCGGGCAGATGCTGGGGCTGGCCTTTGCGACCCTGGCCGCGCTCGTCGCGCTGAATCGCGCCGGGGTGACGCGTCTCCTGCCCTATCTGCTGCTCGGCGCGCTGCTCTGGTTCTTCGTGCTGAAATCGGGCGTGCATGCGACGCTGGCCGGTGTCGCGCTGGCGCTGACCATCCCACTGGCGCGCTCGCCGGGCCGGCCCGAATCGACGGAATGCGCCCTGCTCAGGCTGGAGCATGCGCTGCAGCCTTACGTCGCTTTCCTGATCATCCCGATCTTCGGCTTCGCCAATGCCGGGGTCTCCTTCGCCGGCGTCGGCCCCTCGGCGCTGCTGGCGCCGGTGCCGCTGGGGGTGACGCTGGGGCTGTTCCTCGGCAAGCAGATCGGCGTCTTCGGCTTCGGCTGGGCGGCGATCCGGCTCGGGCTGGCGGATCTGCCGGCGCGGGCGAGCTGGCTGCAGTTCTACGGGATCGCGCTGCTCTGCGGCATCGGCTTCACCATGAGCCTGTTCATCGGCATGCTGGCATATCCGGACTCCGAGGCGCTGCAGGACCAGACCAAGATCGGCGTGCTCGCCGGCTCGCTGCTGTCGGGCGTGCTCGGCTGGCTGCTGCTGCGTTTCGCCCGCGCAGAGCCTGTCGCGACGCGAAGCCGCTGATCAGACGCGGCTGGCCAGGCGCGCGCCGAAGGCGGCCGCCGCGGCCCGGTTGGGCAGTTGCAGCGCCCTGAGCAGCGCTGCGACATGGATCTTGACCGTGCCTTCGCCGAGGCCGAGATGGCGGGCGATCTCCTTGTTGGAGCGCCCGCTGATCAGCTCGTGAAGCACGTCGCGCTGGCGCTGGGTCAGCTTGGCGAGCGCGTCCCGGCCGGCATCGCCCGAAACGGCCGTGGGCAGGGAGGCCGGATCGGCCGCGGCGCCGCTCGCCAGCACGGGCGGCACGTAGATCTGGCCGCCGATGATCATCTGCAGCGCGCGCACCAGCTCGGTCGGCCCCAGCACCTTGGGCACATAGCCATGCACGCCGGCCGCCAAGGCGCCGAGAATATCCTGCCGCGCGGTCGAGCCGGAGACGACGGCGAGCAGGACATGCTCGGCGCATTCGCGCACCGCCGACAGGCTGGCGGCCTGCTTCATGCCCGGCATCGACAGATCGAACAGCGCCAGCCCGATATCGGGCCGCGTGCCCAGCAGATCGAGCGCATCGTCGAGCGAGCCCGCCTCCAGCACCGTCTCATAGCCGAGCTGCCGCGTCAGGATGGCGGAGAGAGCGATCCTGAAGAATTCGTCGTCGTCGGCGATCAGGGCGCAGGGTCTGGATGCTGGCATGGGGCTGTCGCTCGCTTGATCCGGTGGTGCTGACACAACGCGACATGCGCGATGGGTCCCTTGCGTAAAGGGTATGCGGCAAGACGCAAGCACGGCCAATCGGCCTAGGGAAGACGGCCTGCCCATCGATAGCGGCGTGGACCGTTGCGGCGCGACCGGGCCCGACGGAGCCCAAGCAGCGGCCGCGCGGCCCGCGTCGGATCCAGGCGCGATGCGCTCATTACACTTGGCGTTCGGCGCAATTGCGGCCGGCATTGCGCGCGATCAAGCGGCGGCAGAGAGATCCGGAGCCTGCCGTGCGAGGCCGCGCGGCGCCTGTCCGGCGACACGAAGGATGAGGCGGCCGGAGACGGGAACCGGCGCCGATGCGCGCCAAAGCACTTGCCAGAGAGGGGAAATTTGTGCGCCTGCTTGGCGCCGGCGGGTTTTCGGGGGCGCAGCGGCGCCCGACCTTGGCGGGGGATGGGCGCGATGGCGGACGGCGCCGAGCAAAGCAGCGCACGACGGCTGATGGTGCCTGGCATTTTTGCAGGCATTCTCTTCGCCAGCCTGCTGCTGCTCGGCACTACGAGCTGGCTCGTCTGGCATTCCGGCCAGCGGGCGCTGGCTTCGGCGACATCCAGCGCGCAGAACCTGGTGACGGTCTTCGACCGGCATTTGCTGCGGATGATCGATCCGGTCCGCATCATCCTGCGCACCGCGCAAAACCAGTTCGGCGGGAGCGTCGACGACGCCAAGGCGCGCAGTCTGTTCGATTTCTGGCTCGATGCGACGATGAGCGAGCTGCCGCATCTGCATGCGGTCAGCATCGTCGACGCCGGCAACGGCGCGTTGCTCTATGGTTTTTCCCGCAGCGGCGAGACGGCGACCAACGGGCCGCGCCATGACGCAGCTCCGCTCGCGGGCCAGCCCTTCGCGGTCGGCGCGGCCGTGTTCGACACGGTCTCGCAGAGCTGGGGCCTGCCGCTGTCGCGCGAGATCGCGGTCGCCGGCGGAGCGCGCCTGCTGAGGGTGACGGTGACGCTTTCGCTCACGCATCTGCAGGAGGCCTATGACGCGCTCGACATCGGCCCCGGCGGCTCGCTGGCGCTGCTGCGCAGCGACGGGCTGGTTCTGGCGCGGCGCCCCTATGCGCGCGACTTCATCGGCCAGAGCGTGCAGCAGCCTCCCGAAATCCGCGCCAGGCTGGCCGACGCGGACAGCGGCAGCTTCACCTCCGACAAGACGATCGACGGGGTGGCGCGCATCATCAGCTTCCAGCGCGTCGGCGACGCGCCGCTCATCGCCGTCGTCGCGCTGTCGGTTGCGGACGTGTTGGCGCGGTGGCGCCAGGACCTCACCCATGATTTCGTCCTGGCCGGGCTGTGCGCCTGCCTGCTGGCGCTGCTGGGGCTGATCCTGATCAGGATCGTGCGGCTGCGCGACCGCTCCGACCTGCATCTGCGCACGACGCTCGACCATATGGCGCAGGGCCTGCTGATGGTCGGACTGAGCGGGCGCATCGAGGTCTACAACAAGCGCGTGCTCGCCATGCTGGACCTGCCGGAATCGCTGCTGGCGCAGCGGCCGACGCCCGCGACGGTGCTGGCTTTCCAGGAGGACCAGGGCGAGTTCTTCCGCACCGACCGCGCGGTGCGGGACCGGATCGAGCAGGATGCGACCACGCCGAGCGCCGGGAGCTATGAGCGGCTGCGGCCCAACGGCTCGGTGCTCGAGGTTCGCACCACGCTGCTGCCCGATGGCGGGATCGTCCGGACCTATAGCGACGTCACCCAGCGCCAGAAGGCGATCGACGACATGAACGCCAGCATGGCCTTCGCCAATTCGCTGGTGAACTCCAGCCCGGATGCGATCACCCTGCTCGATCTCGAGGGCAAGATCACCTTCATCAGCGAACTCGGCCAGGAGCTGTTCGAGGTTTCCGATGTCGACGCCGTGCGCGGCCGGCCTTTCACCCTGTTCTTCCCGCCCGAGCACCATGAGCGGGTCGAGCTGGCGCTGCGCCGGGTCCGCAGCGGCCATACCGACCGCTTCACCCGCATGTGCCCGACGCTGGCCGGCATGCCGAAATGGTGGGACTTCATCATCACCCCGGTGCACGAGATCGGCCGGCCGCTCGACCGCCTCTTCGTCGTGGCGCGCGACATTTCTGCGCGGCAGGCGCATGCGCTGGAGCTGAGCCGGGCGAAGGAGGCGGCCGAGCGCGCCAGCCAGGCCAAGACCCAGTTCCTCGCCTCGATGAGCCACGAGATCCGCACGCCGCTGAACGCGATTCTCGGTTTCGCGGCCCTGGCGCGCGAGGGAAACGACCGCGACCCGGAGCTGCGCCGGCGGATCGAGCTGATCGAAAAGGCCGGCGAATCGCTGCTGACGATCATCAACGACGTGCTCGACCTCTCCAAGATCGAGGCCGGCCGCGTCGAGCTGGAGGAGCGCCCGCTCGATCTGCGCGGGCTGGTGGACGATTGCCTGTCCCTGATGAAGGGGTTGGCTGCGCAAAAGAAGCTGGAGCTGCGCGGCGAGATCGCGCCCGCCGTGCCCGCCCGCATCGTCGCCGACGAAGCGCGCCTGCGCCAGGTTCTGCTGAACCTGCTGAACAACGCCGTCAAATTCACCGCCGCAGGGTCGGTCTCCGTCTCCGTCGCCGTGTCGCAGGACGGCGCGACGCTGGAGGCCGCCATCCGCGACACCGGCATCGGCATTCCGCAGGACAGGGTGGCGCATCTGTTCCAGGATTTCGTGCAGGTCGACGGGTCGATCAGCCGGAAGTACGGCGGCACGGGCCTCGGCCTCTCGATCTCGCGCCGGCTGATCCTGCTGATGGGCGGCGAGATCGGCGTCGACAGCGTCGAGGGCGAGGGATCGACCTTTCGTTTCAGCCTGCCGCTGCGCGAAGCCGCGACCGAGGCGACGATCGATCCGCCCCAGCCCGAAACGGCCCGGCCGGAGGCGTCGCGCTCGATCCTGCTGGTCGACGATCTGCCCATCAATCTGGAGATCGTCTCGGGCATGCTGACCTCGGCCGGTCACCGCGTCACCGTCGCCACCAGCGGACCGGAGGCGATCACGGCCTATCGCGCCTTGCGCCCGGACCTGATCCTGATGGATGTGCAGATGCCCGACATGGACGGGCTCGACACCACCCGCCATCTCCGCATGATCGACGAACCGGCGCGCAACGTACCGATCATCGCCCTGACGGCGAATGTCTTCGCCCAGCAGATCGAGAGCTATCGCCGCGCCGGCATGAACGACCATCTCGGCAAGCCCTTCCACCGCGATGCGCTGCTGGAGATGGTCGCGCACTGGACCGACGCGACGCGGCCGGCCGCCGGCGTGACGGCCGTGCCGCCGCAGCCCGCGCTGCTCGACGACGCGACCCTGCAGGAGCTCAGCGGGCTGATCGGCGCCGACAAGGTCCGGGACCTGCTCAGGCGGTTCCAATCGGAACTGCCGGAGCGGCTCGTGGCGACCGGTTCCGCCGAGATCGGGATGGAGGCGCATGCGATCGTCTCCACCGCCGGGCTGCTCGGCTTCCAGGCGCTGGCGGCGGCGGCGCGGCTGGTCGAGCAGACGGCCGAGGCGGGGGACGATCTGGCCCAGCCGCTGCTGCTGCTGCTGGAGGCGCGACGCGCGGCGCTGGCCCAGCTCGCGACCATGGTCGCAGAGCCGGAGTCGACGGCAAGCGACAGGCGCGCGGCCGAGACAGCCGAGGCTTGACGCGCCGCCGCGATCGCCGCTCGGAAAGGGCAGCCACCCGTGCGCCTGCAGGGCGCGGCGCGGGTCGTCGCGTCATGAAGCTCCGCCATGCTGGAGGGCGCCATCGACAAAGCCGCAGCCTTGTCGTCTCAATCTGCAACGCTGCCGTATAACGGACTAAACTTTCGTATTCTGTTAGGGTACTCGCATGGCAGTGATCTCGTAGCGGATGGAGCCCCCAACCCAGATGAAGAAGTCGAAGCCTGCGCCTGAACGCGCGCGCGCGCAGGTTGCCGCGCTGCCGATCAGACGTGCGGAAGACGGCGCCCTCGAGGTGCTGCTGGTCACCTCCCGCACGACCAGGCGCTGGATCGTGCCCAAGGGCTGGCCGATCAAAGGGCTGAAGGACCATGACGCGGCGGCGCGCGAGGCGCTTGAAGAAGCCGGCGTCATCGGCAAGGTGCGCAAGAAGCCGATCGGCCATTACAGCTACTGGAAACGCATGCCCGACCATTTCCAGCTCTGCGAGGTCTCGTTGTTTCTGCTGGAGGTGGAGCGCAGGCTTGACCACTGGATGGAGCGCGAGCAGCGCATGAGCCGGTGGTTCACGCCAGCCGATGCAGCCCAGATGGTCGACGAGCCAGAACTGGCCAACGCGCTACGCAAACTGGAAGGCGCACTTGCGTGATGTGTTCGCGCCGATGGTGGAAAGCGGCCAAACAGGCCAGAATTGAACAATTGGCCTAATAAGAATTAAATTCATCCAGCGCCCAATTTCGGCGAAAAACTTGCTTGACCTTAGGTCATCTCTGTGCCCTGATTTGTTGTAATTATTGCACCGGAATAAGCGGCCGTCGCAATAACAAACAAGCAGGGGATATATATGACAGAACAAGACCTCCGTCAGCTCGTCGCCGACGTGAAAAATTCTACCATCTCGCGACGTTGCTTTGTGCAGAGGCTGGCGGCGTTCGGCGTGTCCGCCCCGATCGCCGGGCAGATCCTGGCCTGGAACGACGTCGCCTGGGCCAACGCCACGCTGGAATACAAGCCGACCAAGGCCGGCGGGGGCGGGCCGCTCAAGCTCCTGCTCTGGCAGGCGCCGACGCTGCTGAACCCGCATTTCGCCAGCGGCACCAAAGATGCCATCGCCTCGCGCATCTTCTTCGAGCCTTTGGCCGGTTGGGACAAAGACGGCAATCTGATCCCGCAACTGGCGGCGGAGGTCCCCAGCAAGGCCAATGGCGGCCTCGCCGCCGACGGCACCTATGTGATCTGGAAGCTGAAACCCGGCGTGAAATGGCATGACGGCAGGCCTTTCACCGCCGACGACGTCGTCTTCACCTGGGAATACTCCGCCGACCCGGCGAGCGCGACCTACTCGCACGCGACCTACAGAGACATCAAGGTCGAGAAGATCGACGAGTTCACGGTCAAGGCGATCTTCCCGAAAGCCAGGCCATTCTGGGCCGAAGCCTTTGTCGGCGCCGGCGGCAATATCCTGCCCAAGCATCATTTCGGCGAGTATAAGGGCGCGAAATCGCGCGAGGCCCCCGCTAATCTCAAGCCCGTCGGCACCGGCCCCTATAAGTACGTCGATTTCAAGCCGGGCGACATCCTGCTCGGCGAGCGCTACGTCGATTACCACGTCAACAACCAGCCACATTTCGACACGATCGAGGTCAAGGGCGGCGGCGACGCCGTTTCGGCGGCGCGCGCTGTGCTGCAGACCGGCGAATACGATTATGCCTGGAACCTGCAGGTCGAGGACGAAATCCTCAAGCGCATGGAGGCGGGCGGCCGCGGCAAGGTCAGCGCCGCGGTGAGCGGCAATATCGAGTTCATCATGCTGAACCCGACCGACCCATGGACGGAAGTCGATGGCGAGCGCTCGAGCATGAAGACCAAGCACCCCACGCTTTCGGACCCGAAGGTCCGGGAAGCGTTCAACCTGCTGATCGACCGCGATTCGATCCAGAAATACATCTATGGCCGCGGCGGCATCGCCACGGCGAGCTTCATCAACGAGCCCAAGCAGTTCCACTCGCCCAATCTGACCTACGAGTTCAACATCGAGAAGGCGAACAAGATCCTGGACGAGGCCGGCTGGAAGAAGGGATCGGACGGCATCCGCGAGAAGGACGGCAAGAAGCTGAAATACGTTTACCAGACCTCGATCAATGCGCCGCGCCAGAAGACCCAGGCCATCATCAAGCAGGCCTGCCAGCGCGCCGGCATCGAGCTCGAGTTGAAGGCGGTCACCGCCTCGGTTTTCTTCGCTTCGGACCCCGGCAACAACGATACGATCGGCAAATTCTACGCGGACATGCAGATGTTCACGCAGACACCGACCCAACCGGACCCGGGTTCAACACTCGACTGGTTCACCACCGCACAGATCGCCAGCAAGGCCAACAAGTGGCTGGGCAGCAATTTCGGCCGGTATTCCGACCCGGTGGTCGATGAGCTCACCGAGGCGGTCAAGGTCGAACTCGATCCGGTGAAGCGCGCCGCGCTGGTCATCAAGGCCAACGACACCATCTGCCGGTCCAATTTCACCCTGCCCATCGTGGCCCGGACCCAGGTCGTCGCCGGCGTCAACTCCCTGCGGTTCGACCACAGCGGCTGGGAAGCCGACACCTGGAACCTCGGCGCCTGGTATCGCGTCTGATCGCCGGCGGGATGAGCGCCACCGCCGAGGGATCGGCGGTGGCGGGGGCGCTCGCTGCCCAATTGCCCGCAGCCGGGCGGTGAGAGACGGGCTGGCGTTCTGCGGGAGTTCGCTACTAGATCTGCCTCCATGGCTTGCCGACGCCGCGAGGCTTTTGAGAGTTCGATGGCATAAAATGCGAGCAACTGCTGCACCAGCGAAGAACAAGCGCGTCAAGTTGCGTTTTTTTTCACAATCCTATCGGAGCCCGCCACAGGCTTGACGCTTTTGTTGGCACGTGGCTTGCTGAAGGCATGGGGAGTCATAAGGGCGCTCAAGCGCCGACTGTCTCTGTATGCCTTTTTCCGGAGGATGAGTTCATGAACGAGCAGGACCTGCGACGACTGATCGCGGATGTGAAGGAAGGCGCGGTTTCGCGCCGTTCCTTCATCAAGAGGATGGCGGCGGTCGGCCTGGCTGCGCCCATCGCCGGGCAGTTGCTGGCGTGGAACGACGTCGCCTGGGCCAACGCCACTCTGGAATACAAGCCGACCAAGGCCGGCGGCGGCGGTCCGCTCAAGATCCTGCTCTGGCAGGCGCCGACGCTGCTGAACCCGCATTTTGCCAGCGGCACCAAGGACCAGATCGCCTCGCGGATTTTCTTCGAGCCGCTCGCCGGCTGGGACAAGGACGGCAATCTGACGGCGCAGCTCGCGGCCGAGGTCCCGTCCAAGGCCAATGGCGGCCTCTCCGCCGATGGCACGACCGTGACCTGGAAGCTGAAGCAGAACGTCAAATGGCATGACGGCAAGCCGTTCACCGCCGACGACGTCGTCTTCACCTGGGAATACGCCGCCGATCCGGCGACCGCCGCCTACACCATCGGCAGCTACAAGGACATCAAGGTCGAGAAGGTCGATGCCCACACCGTCAAGGTGATCTTCCCGCAGCCGCAGCCCTTCTGGGCCGACCCCTTCGTCGGCACCGTCGGCCAGATCCTGCCCAAGCATCTGTTCGGCGAGTACAAGGGCGCCAAGTCGCGCGAGGCTCCGTCCAATCTGAAGCCCGTCGGCACCGGCCCCTATAAATTCGTCGACTTCAAGCCGGGCGATATTCTGGTCGGCGAGCGTTTTGCCGATTACCACGTCAAGAACCAGCCGCATTTCGACACGATCGAAGTGAAGGGCGGCGGCGACGCCGTTTCGGCGGCGCGCGCCGTGCTGCAGACCGGCGAGTTCGACTATGCCTGGAACCTGCAGGTCGAGGACGAGATCCTCAAGCGCATGGAGGCGGGCGGCCGCGGCAAGGTCAGCGCCGTGCCGGCCGGCGACGTGGAGTTCATCATCCTCAACACCACTGATCCGTGGACCGAGGTCGATGGCGAGCGCTCGAGCATCAAGACCAAGCATCCGACCCTGTCCGACCCGAAGGTTCGCGAAGCGATCAACCTGCTGATCGACCGGGATTCGGTGCAGAAGTTCATCTATGGCCGCGGCGGCGTCGCTACGGCGAGCTTCGTCAACGAGCCCGCACAGTTCAAGTCGAAGAAGTTGAAGTACGAGTTCAATGTCGACAAGGCGAACAAGATCCTCGACGACGCCGGCTGGAAGAAGGGCTCGGACGGCATCCGCGAGCAGGACGGCAAGAAGCTGAAATACGTCTTCCAGACGTCGATCAATGCGCCGCGCCAGAAAACCCAGGCCATCATCAAGCAGGCCTGCCAGCGCGCCGGCATCGATCTCGAGCTGAAGTCGGTCACTGCTTCGGTGTTCTTCTCGTCGGATGTCGCCAATCCCGACACCTACACCAAGCTCTACGTGGACATGGAAATGTACACGACGACGCAGCCGCAGCCCGATCCGGAGCGTTTCCTCAACCAGCTCGTTTCCTGGGAAATCGCCAACAAGGAGAACAAATGGCTGGGGCGCAACGTCTCGCGCTATTCCGATCCGGCTGCTGACGAGGCCTATAAGGCCGCCCAGAAGGAGCTCGACCCGGTCAAGCGCACCGCGCTGCTGATCAAGGTCAACGAGATCTTCTGCGAAGCCCATGTGCTGCTGCCGCTGCTGTCGCGCAACCGTATCGCCGCCGCGGCGAACACGATCATGCACGATCACAGCGGCTGGGATGTCGACACCTGGAACGTCGCAGCTTGGTATCGCAGCTGAGATCGCAACACTGCCCGTCACCGCTGCATGCAGCGGTGGCGGGGTTTCCCGGCCGAATTTGCGACCGGACATGGCCGCGCGTGACGACACTGCCCCGACACCCCGGCCTGCGGCGCGCCGCATTCTGACAGAGACCCACACATGGCCAGTTATCTCCTCCGGCGATTGCTCATCGCGATCCCGAGCCTTCTCGGCATCAGCCTGATCCTGTTCACGGTTCTGGCGATGGCGCCGGGCGATCCGTTCCAGGAGATGGCGACGAATCCGAACGTCCCGCCCGAGGTCCGCGAGGCGCTGCGCGCCAGCTTCGGCCTCAACGACCCGATCATGGTGCGCTATGTGCGCTGGCTCGGCGCGATGGTGCAGGGCGATTGGGGCTTTTCCTTCGCCAGCCGCATCAATGTCGACGATCTGATCCTGCAGCGCGTTCCTACGACGCTGTTCATCGTCGGCTCCTCGCAGATCCTGGCCCTGATGATCGCCCTGCCGGTCGGCATCTACGCCGCGACGCGGCCCTATTCGGTGTTCGACCAGATCGCCAACACGTTGGCCTTCGTCGGCTTTTCGCTGCCGACATTCTTCACCGGCCTGCTGCTGATCCTGGTCTTCTCGGTGTCGCTCGACTGGTTTCCCTTCGTTTATCGCTCCGACATCGCGGCCACCGGCTGGCGCTGGTATTGGGAGATGTTCCGGCAGGCGATCATGCCAATCACCGTGCTCGGGCTGTTCCAGGCGGCGTCCTACACCCGCTATGTCCGCTCTGCCGTGCTCGATGTGATCAGGCTCGATTATGTCACCACCGCGCGCGCCAAGGGCCTGGGCGAGAAGACCGTGACCTTGCGCCACATCACCCGCAACGCGCTGATCCCGGTCGTCACGCTGGTGGCGCTGCAGATGCCCGCCGTGTTCGGCGGCGCCATCGTGACCGAGCAGATCTTCCGGATTCCGGGGATCGGTTCCCTGCTCATCGACGCGATCCTGGCCAATGACACGCCGGTGATCATGGCCGTGACTTTCGTCTTCGCTTGCCTCGTCGTCCTGTTCAATCTCATCGCGGATATACTTTATGGCTGGCTCGACCCTCGCATCTCCCTCAGCTGAGCCGGTGGCCGCAGCATCGGTCCGCCCGCCGGTCTCGCCAGCGCGCGAGACCTGGCGGCGCTTCCGCCGGCACAAGCTCGCCATGGCCAGCACCTTCGTGCTGACCATGCTCGTGCTGGGCGTCGTCATCGGCCCCTGGGTCTGGCCGGTCGCGATCAACGAGATCGATTTCTCGGCGCAGCTGCAGGGCCCCTCGCTGGCCCATCCCTTCGGCACGGACGATCTCGGCCAGGACCTGCTGGCGCGGATGATCTATGGCGGGCGGATCTCGCTGGCCGTCGGCCTCGCCGCCATGTTCGTGGCGACCTTCTTCGGCGTCGTCATCGGCGCCATCGCCGGCATGTCGCGCGGCTATCTCGACTCCTTCCTGATGTGGGTCACCGACCTGTTCCTGTCGCTGCCGCAGCTGCCGTTGCTGCTGCTGGTGATCTATTTCTTCCGCGAGCAGCTCAAGGCGGTGTTCGGGGTCGAGGGCGGCGTCTTCATCCTCATCGTCATCGTCATCGGCGGGTTGAAATGGATGCCGGTGGCGCGGCTGGTGCGCGCGCAGTTCTTCTCGCTGCGCGAAAAGGAATTCGTCGAGGCGGCGCGCGCGCAGGGCGCGACGCGGCTGCGGCAGATGGGGGTGCATATCCTGCCCAACGCCATCGGCCCGGTGATCGTGGCGGCGACGATCGAGGTCTCCTCCGCCATCATCTCGGAATCGACGCTGTCCTTCCTCGGCCTCGGCTTCCCGCCGGATATCCCGACCTGGGGCCGCCTGCTGTTCGACGCCAAGGACCATCTCGATTCGGCCCCGCACTGGGCGCTGTTTCCGGGCGCCGCGATCTTCCTGACCGTTCTCTCGATCAACTTCATCGGCGATGGCCTGCGCGATGCGCTCGACCCGCGCCGCGTGATCTGATCCCGTAATCCGAAGGCGAATGCGATGACCCAACCTATCCTCTCGGTCTCCAACCTCACCACCTCCTTCCGCATGGAGGGAGGGCTGTGGAAGCCCGTGGTGCGCAATGTCTCCTTCGACATCGCGCCAAGGGAGACCGTCGCGGTCGTCGGCGAATCCGGCTCGGGAAAATCAGTCACCGCGCTCTCGATCATGCGGCTGACGCCGCAGGGCAACAGCCGGGTCGAGGGTTCGGTCAAGCTCAACGGCAAGGAACTGACCACGCTGCCCGACCGGGACATCCGGGACATTCGCGGCAACGAGATGGCGATGATCTTCCAGGAGCCGATGACCTCGCTGAATCCGGTGCTGACCATCGGCTTCCAGATCGCGGAATCGCTGATCCTGCATCGCGGCATGTCGCGCTCGGAGGCCGAGGCCGAAACCGTCAGGCTGCTGGAGAAGGTGCGCATCCCCGCCGCCAAGTCGCGCTTCCACGAATATCCGCACCGCTTCTCCGGCGGCATGCGCCAGCGCGTGATGATCGCGATGGCGCTGGCCTGCAGGCCGAAGCTGCTGATCGCGGACGAGCCGACCACGGCGCTCGACGTGACGATCCAGGCGCAGATCCTGCAGCTGATCAAGCTGCTGCAGGATGAGGAGGGCATGTCGGTGCTCTTCATCACCCACGACATGGGCGTCGTCGCCGAAATCGCCGACCGCACGGTGGTGATGTATAATGGCGAGGCGGTGGAGACCGGCGAGACCACCGACATCTTCACCCGCGCCAAGCACCCCTATACGCGCTCGCTGCTTTCGGCCGTGCCCAAGCTCGGCTCGATGGAAGGCCATAAGCGGCCGATGCGCTTCCCCGTCGTCGACCGCCTGACCGGCGAGTCCGATGTCCCCGTCGAAGTGCCCGACACGGTCGAGGCGGCGGCGCGGCCGGTCCTCGAGGTCTCCGGCCTGACGACGCGCTTCGACATTCGCACCGGTCTGCTGAGCCGCGTCACCGGCCGCGTCCATGCGGTGGAGAACGTCTCCTTCAGCGTGCAGGGCGGCGAGACGCTGGCGTTGGTCGGCGAATCCGGCTGCGGCAAATCGACGACCGGCCGCTCGGTGATGCGGCTGATCGAGCCCCAGGCCGGCTCGGTGCTGCTCGACGGCGTCGATGTTTTGAAGCTCGACCAGACCGCCCTGCGCGAACAGCGCAAGCGCATGCAGATGATCTTCCAGGATCCTTTCGCCTCGCTCAACCCGCGCATGAATATCGGCACGGCCATCGCCGAGCCGCTGATCATCAACAACCTCGCCACGCGCGCCCAGGCCCGCGAGCAGGTGGCGGAGCTGTTGCGCCGCGTCGGCCTCTCGCCCGACATGTCTAACCGCTTCCCGCATGAGTTCTCCGGCGGCCAGCGCCAGCGCATCTGCATTGCGCGGGCGCTTGCGGTCGAGCCGCGGCTGATCGTCGCCGATGAATCGGTCTCGGCGCTCGACGTCTCCGTCAAGGCGCAGGTGATCAACCTGATGCTGGAGCTTCAGGCCCGCATGAAGCTGGCCTATCTCTTCATCTCGCACGACATGGCGGTGGTGGAGCGGGTCAGCCATCGCGTCGCGGTGATGTATCTCGGCGAGATCGTCGAGATCGGCCCGCGCGAGGCGATCTTCGGCAATCCGCAACACCCCTACACCAAGCGCCTGCTGGCCGCCGTGCCGATCGCCGACCCCGCGCGGCGCCACGAGAAGGCGCCGCCTTCCAATGACGAGATCAAGAGCCCGGTCCGCTCGGCCGATTTCGTGCCGCCGGTGCGCCAGTTCCGCGAGGTCTCGCCCGGCCATGCCGTGATGATCTGGGGCGAGGAATGGGAAAAGCCGGCCGTGATCGGCGTCGCCGCCTGAGCGGGATGTCCTGCAGGCGCGCAGCGTGAAAGCTGGCCGGGACAGGCCAGCTTGCTGCTGCCCCCCTACCCCAGCGTGTTCTTGTAGATCCGCCCATCCTTGACGATGACAGAGAAGGCGCGCGCCGGTTCGGCGATCAGCCGGATATCGGCAAGCGGATCGCCATCGACGAGGACGAGGTCGGCCAGCGCCCCCTCCTTCACCACGCCGAGCGCTCCCGGATAGGGGCTGCGCAAGCCTGACAGAGCCAGAAGCTCGGCATTGTCGGACGTCGCCATGCGCAGCACGTCGGCCGGGCTGTACCAGCGCGTCATCTTGGCCAACTGCGCGCCCTGCGTCGTGGCAACCTCGGCATCGAACAGCGTATCCGTGCCCCAGGCCGTGCGGACGCCATGCTTGCGCGCCAGCCGGTAGGCATTGTCGGTCCCGCCATACATCTCCAGCTGCTTCAGCCGGTTCGGCGACCCTTCCGGGAAGGCTGAGGGCCTGTCGTCCAGGAAGGGCTGCAGGCTCCACCAGAGCCCCTTCTCCGCCATCAGCGCCACGGTGGGCTCGTCGAGCAGCTGGCCGTGCTCGATGCAGCGGACGCCGGCCGCCATCGCCTGTCGGACGGCGCGCGGCGTATAGGCGTGGACGGTGGCGTAGGCGCCCCAATTCTCCGCGGCCTCGACGCCTGCGCGCAATTCGGGGACGGTGTATTGCGTGACGTCGAGCGGGTCGAAACTCGAGGCAACGCCGCCGCCGGCCATCAGCTTGATCTGGGACGCGCCGAGCGCGAGCTGTTCGCGCGCCCGCCGCCTGACCGTATCGGGACTGTCCGCGATGGCGGCCCCGCCGATGCGTTCGCTGTAGGACATGTCGCCGGGGCGCGCCGGCAGCTCGTTGGGCAAGCGGAAATCGCCATGGCCGCCCGATTGCGAGATGAAGGCGCCCGACGGCCAGATCCGCGGTCCTGGCACGAGCCCCTGGTCGATGCCCCGCTTCAGGCCGAAGACCGGTCCGCCGAGGTCGCGCACGCTGGTGAAGCCGCGCAGCAGCATCTCCTGCGCCGCCTTGACCGCCGCGACATTCACATAGCCGATATCCGCGGTCAGGATCGCGAGCTGCGGCACGGTCGCGAACATCATGTGCACATGGGCGTCGATCAGACCGGGCATCAGCGTGCGCCCGGCGCCGGCGATCCTGATGGGGCTCAGGCCCGTCGGCAGGACGAACGGCGCCGTCTCGATCCTTTCGATCCTACCGCCGACGGTCAGCAGGTGGGAGGGCGGAGTCAGCCGGTCCGTCCCATCGAAAATCCGGACATTCTCAAAGAGGATGGCCTGCTGAGCCGGCGATTGGGCGTCAGCGCCTGCCGCCGGCACTCCGAGGGTCGCGGCGGCGGCAGTGATCCCGGCGAGAAATCCTCGGCGCGAAAGATCCGCATTGGCGCGGGCGGTAAACGCGTGGAGCCGATGGTCGCCGCAGCGGCATCCGCCGTCCGGGACGAGGTGCTGATATTTGCCGCCGACCCGGAATGCCATTCGCGCCGTCCCCCCGCCTGGGAAACGCCAGACTAAGCCGTGGATCGGGCACGACGCCAGCGCCAAAGCCGCGTAGTCCGTGAGGGATAGTCCACTTTCCCGCGGGAGGCGAAAACCGGCGAAAGGGAGCGTCAAACCCCGTGATAGTCGCGATACCAGGCGACGAACCGGTTGATGCCCTCCTCGATCGGGGTATCGGGCCTGAAGCCCACCGCCGCCTCGAGCGCCGAGACATCGGCGCTGGTCGCCTCGACGTCGCCTTGCTGCATCGGCAGCATGATCTTGTCGGCCTTGCGGCCGCAGGCCTTTTCGATCGCGCCGATGAAGCCGAGCAGCCCGACGGGATCGGAATTGCCGATATTATAGACGCGCCAGGGCGCGTTCGAGCTGGCGGGGTCGGGGTTATCCCCGGTCCAGCCTGGGTCGGGCGCGGCGACATGGTCGAGCGTGCGCACTACGCCTTCGACGATGTCGTCGATATAGGTGAAATCGCGGGCGTGCCGGCCGTTGTTGAAGACCTCGATCGGCTCGCCCGCCAGGATCTTGCGGGTGAAGATGAAGGCCGACATGTCCGGCCTGCCCCACGGGCCATAGACCGTGAAGAAGCGCAGTCCCGTGGTCGGCAGGCGGTAGAGATGGCTGTAGCAATGCGCCATCAGCTCGTTGGCCTTCTTCGTCGCCGCATAGAGGCTGACCGGATGATCGACCGAATGCGAGACCGAAAACGGCCGGCGCGTATTCGAGCCATAGACCGAACTCGACGAGGCGTAGACGAGGTGCTCGACCCCGTGATGGCGGCAGCCTTCCAGGATCGACAGGAAGCCGGTGATATTGGCTTGCGTATAGGCCTCGGGATGGCTCAGCGAGTAGCGCACGCCGGCCTGGGCGGCGAGATGGACGACGCGCTCCGGTTTGGCCGAGGCGAAGAGCGTGGCCATGCCGGGGGCGTCGGCGATGTCGATTTTCTGAAAGCTGAATCCCGGCGTGCCGACGAGCTGGTCAAGCCGCGCCTGCTTGAGCGCCGGATCGTAATAATCGTTGAGGTTGTCGATGCCGACGACTTCGTCGCCGCGGGCCAGCAGGGCCCTGGCGGTGTGGAAGCCGATGAAGCCCGCGACGCCGGTCACCAGAATGCGCATGCGCGTCCAATCCTCATCGCTTCGCCAAACCTCAGAGCCGCCAGAGATCGATCCCCGCGGGCGTCGCGTCGGGATCCAGCCGCGACTTCACATCGATCACGACTCCCTCCCCTCCGGCAAGGCAGCGCCGCGCCAGCGGCCAGCCGCCTTCCAGGAATTCGCGATGGGGCACGGCGAAGATCACGGCGTCGGCCGGCGCCAGCGCCTCGAGCGCGATGAGTTCGAGGCCGTATTCGCGCTGCGTTTCCTGGGGATCGGCATAGGGGTCGCAGACGCTGACGGCGACGCCGGCGCTGCGCAGCCCGGCGATGATGTCGATGACGCGGGAATTGCGGATGTCGGTGATGTTTTCCTTGAAGGTCAGGCCGAGCACGATCGCGCGCGGCTGCGCGAGCTTGCGGCGCATCAGCATGCGCACGCATTCCTGCGCGATCCGCGCTCCGACGCCGTCATTGATGCGCCGTCCGGCCAGGATGACATCGGGATGATAGCCGGCGATCTCGGCGCGATGCGTCAGATAATAGGGATCGACGCCGATGCAGTGGCCGCCGACGAGCCCCGGCGTGAAGGGCAGGAAATTCCATTTGGTCCCAGCCGCTTCCAGCACCGCGGCCGTGTCGATGCCGAGCAGGTGAAAAATCTGCGAGAGTTCGTTCATCAGCGCGATGTTGAGGTCGCGCTGGGTGTTCTCGATGACCTTTGCCGCCTCGGCCACCTTGATGCTGGCGGCCCTGAACACCCCGGCGGTCACGACCGAACCGTAGACAGCGGCGACGATCTCGAGCGTCTGCTGATCCTGCCCGGCGACGATCTTGCGGATGGTCTCGAAGCGATGCGCCTTGTCGCCGGGATTGATCCGCTCAGGGCTGTAGCCGACGGTAAAATCGCGGCCCGCCTGCAGGCCCGAGACGCGCTCCAGAATGGGGATGCAGAACTCTTCGGTGGCGCCGGGATAGACGGTGGATTCGTAGACGACGACGGCGCCCGGCCGCAGGACCGCCGCGACGGTCTCGGACGCCTTGCCCAGCATGGTCAGGTCCGGCCGGCGGGCCTGATCGATCGGGGTCGGCACCGTGACGATGAAGAAGTCGGCGGCGCGAAGGGCTTCGACCTCGGAGGTGAACACGATATTGGCTGCGGCCAGCGCCTCCGGCTCGACCTCGCGGGTCGCGTCGTAGCCGCTCTTCAGCTGCGCGATCCGCCGCTCATTGATGTCGAAGCCGAGCGTCGGGGTCCCGGCGCGGGCGAAGGCGACTGCGACCGGCAGGCCGACATAGCCGAGCCCGATCACGGCGATGCTGCGACCATGCGCAGGCCCGGTCTTGCTCACGCTTTGCGCCCCACGCCGTAATATTTGAAGCCCAGCGCCTGCATTTCCTGCGGCCGGTAGATATTGCGCAGGTCGACCACCACCGGCGTCCTCAGCGCGGTCTTGACCCGCTTCAGGTCGAGCGCGCGGAAGGCGTTCCATTCGGTGACGATGACCAGCGCATCCGCGCCCTCGACGCAAGCGTAGGGGCCCTCAGTGAAGGTCACGTTCGGCAGCAGCGGGCGCGCCTGCGCCATGCTTTCGGGATCATAGGCGACGATCTGCGCCCCCGCCCGCTGCAGCGCCGGCACGATCGCCAGCGAGGGCGCGTCGCGCATGTCGTCGGTGTTGGGCTTGAAGGCGAGGCCGAGCACGGCGATGCGCTTGCCCGCGACCGTGCCGCCGCAGGCCGCGATCACCTTCTGCGCCATGCGCGCCTTGCGGGCGTCGTTGACCTCGACCACCGTCTCGATCAGCCGCATCGGGCTGTGCGCGTCCTGCGCCGTCTTGACCAGGGCGAGCGTGTCCTTGGGAAAGCAGGAGCCGCCATAGCCCGGCCCCGCATGCAGGAATTTCGGGCCGATGCGGTTGTCGAGCCCGATGCCGCGCGCGACATCCTGGACCTCGGCCCCGAGCTTCTCGCAGAGGTCGGCGATCTCGTTGATGAAGGTGATCTTCATCGCCAGAAAGGCGTTGCCGGCGTATTTGATCAGCTCCGAGGTGCGCCGGCTGACGAAGAGCAGCGGCCCCTGGTTGATGAAGAGCGGCCGGTAGATCTCGGTCATGACCTTGCGCGCGGCCTCGCTGTCGGTGCCGACGACGATGCGGTCGGGCCGCTTGAAATCCTCGATCGCCGCGCCCTCGCGCAGGAATTCCGGGTTGGAGACGACGCTGATCGCAGTGCCCGGCCGAACCTCGGCGATGATGCGCTCGACCTCGTCGCCGGTGCCGACCGGCACGGTCGACTTGGTGACGACGACGCAGGCCTCGGGCGCGACCGCGGCGATCTCGCGGGCGGCGTCATAGACATAAGAGAGATCGGCATGGCCGTCGCCGCGCCGCGTCGGCGTGCCCACAGCGATGAAGATCGCATCGGCCGCGGCGGCGGCCTCGGCCAGATCGGTGGTGAAGGAGAGCCGGCCCGCCTTCATATTGGCCTGCAGCATCACATCGAGACCGGGCTCGAAGATCGGCACCTCGCCGGCCTTCAGCCTGGCGATCTTGGCCGGATCCTTGTCGACGCAGACAACGTCATGGCCGAAATCGGCAAAGCAGACCCCGGAGACGAGCCCGACATAGCCCGAGCCAACCATCACAAGACGCATCGATCATCTCCAGCACGAACCGGCGCCGCCGCCGCGAGGGCTTCAGCAGAGGCGCGGAGCGCCAAACTGGACGGGTCCCGCATCGATCCTGGGCATCCTGCCCTTGGCTGCAAATTTCGCGTGAGGTTGGTCGACTGGCGTTGCAGCATAATGACGGCACCAGGCTTCCAGCATGAGCAGCCGCCATAAAAGCAGGCCAAATTCTCGTGTCCGCCCCGAGCTGTGCAGATCGAGAATCCGCTCGACCCCGCCGAGGCTCCAGAAACCCCACTCCCCGCTTTTCCGGTCGAGGAGCCTTTCGCGCGCCAAAGCCTGGCCTGCAGGCTCCCGGAACCAGGCGTCGAGAGGAACGCCGAACCCGCGCTTCGGGCTGTGTCGGTTGCTCTCGGGGAGGAAGCGGGAGGCGAGCGCTCTCAGCGGCAGCTTTCCTTGCGAACGGTCGAGGAGACTTGCACGGGGCAGCCGCGCCGCCCATTCGACGACGCGGAAGTCGAGCAGCGGCGAGCGGACCTCGATCGAATGGGCCATCGATGTCCGGTCGACCTTCACCAACACGTCGTCCGGCAGATAAAGGCTGTAGTCGAGCTCCTGCTGGCGCAGGGTCAGCGAAGCGCCCTCGCTCCGGCTCCACCTCTTCCACACCGCGCGTCCGGCGTTCCGCATGAAGGGCCGCAGATCCGGGTGGACGCAGCGATCGAGCATCGGATCGTCAGGCAGTTCGTCGAAAGCCGCCGAACAGCCGAGATCGGGAAGGCTCAGCTTCGACAATTGGTAGCGGGCGAGCGATGAGCGCGGCAGAAGTCGGCTCGCCGCGCCCAGCGCAGGGCCGAGATGTCCGGCGGCTCGGATCAGGCTTTCATGGCGGGCGCTCTCGACATAGCGGCGATAGCCGCCGAACGCCTCGTCGCCGCCGTCCCCGGAGAGGAACACCGTGGCATGCTGCGCGGCCACTTCGCACAGCGTGAAGGAGGGGAGGGCGGACGGGTCGCCGAAGGGCTCGTCGAAGAGCCAGGCCATTCTGTCGATGTCGCCCAGCCCACCGGGCGGCTGCCGAATGATGCGATGCTCCAGCCCGGCATGGGTCGCGGTGGCTCGCGCGAGCGCGCTCTCGTCCCAATCCTCTTCCGCAAAGCCGACGGTCAGCGCCAGCGGGGCCTGGCCCGTCTTCGCCGCCATGGCGGCAACGAGGCCGCTGTCGATCCCGCCCGACAGGAAAACGCCCACGGGGACGTCACTGCGAAGCCGGATCCGGACGGCGTCGCCGAGCAGATGTTCGAGTTCGTCGAGTTCGGCCGGGGTGGCGGACCGCTTCGTGGCGTCGTGGTTGAGACTCAGCTCCCAGAACGGCGCCATCGACGCGTCATGCGGCCGGTCCAGCGCGCCCGTCAGGGCATGGCCGGGCGGCAATTTCCGATATCCTTCGAAAATGCAGGTTTCGCCGGGCAGGTAGCCGAGCGCCAGATACTGCGCGACCGCGGAGCGGTCGATCACGCGCGGCGCGTCCGGGCAGGCCAGCAATCCCTTCAGTTCCGAGGCGAAACGAAGCCGGCCGTCTACGAATGTACAGTAAAGCGGTTTCACGCCCAGCCGGTCCCGCGCCAGCAGGAAGCGCCGTCGCCGCGTATCGACGAACGCCAGCGCGAACATGCCGTTCAGGCGCGGCAGCGCCTCCGCCCCCAGGCGCATCAGCAGCCGCAGCAGCACCTCCGTGTCGGTTCCGCTTCGAAACACCTCGCCTGCGCTTTCGAGCTCCTGGCGGAGTTCGAGGTAATTGTAGATTTCCCCGTTGAACGCCAGCCAGCAGCTGCCATCGGGACTGCGCATCGGCTGGTGTCCGAGCGGGCTGAGGTCCAGGATGCTGAGGCGGCGGAAGCCCAGCCCCCATCCGTCTCCGCCTTCGGTTCCGACATCGTCGGGGCCGCGATGCCGGATCGGCACGGTCATGGCGGCCGTCAACGCCGGCCCTGCCGCAAGTGCTGGGCCGACCCAGCCGCAAATGCCACACATCGTTTCCGCTTCGCCTTGCCTGCCTGCGCGCTCCCCAGGCGGAAGCGCATCGCCGCCGAGGCCCGGGCCGCTCGACCCCGCCTGACGCCGACACAGCAGGCGCCATCGCCGCGAAATCCGATTTGACGGGCGTCAATTCGCTTCAGCGGCAAATCGCCAAGCTGCCGATCCGAGCCAAGCCTATAGTTGGAGTGCACCCGCGATCATGCTCATGCCTGGCGGAACCGTCCTGGATGGCGCCGAGACCCGCGAGATGGTGGGCGCGGGACATGTTCAGGAGACCGGCTCGGCGCAGGCGAGGTTTGCAGCGCGGCGGCAGCGCTGGTGCTTCTTCTCGCCCGGAAACCGGTCGCTCGCCGTGCTCGGCGGGGATTCGCGCTCCTCCGGCGGCGCCGAAGCCCAGGTGGCGCATCTTGCGGCGGCGATGGCGAATTGCGGTCATCGCGTGACCCTGATCTACGGCGATGGCGGCCAACGCAATCCGCCGCGCGAGCTTGCGGACGTCACCTGCATCGATGCCGCTCCACTCTGGCGCCAGCCGTCGAGCCTCGCGGCGTTCTGGCGCGTTCTGGGCGAGGCCGCGCCGGATGTCGTCTATGCGCGGTTGCCGAGCGATTTCCTCGCGCTGCTGGGAGCGCTGGGCGGGCTCGAGCGGCGCGCCCGGTTCCTCTATGCGCTCGCCCATGACGACCACTGCCGGCCCTGGTCGGCCTATGCCTACAAGCGCTGGCTGCACGCCCCGCTCTATGCGCTGGGCCTACGCAGCGCCGATGCGATCCTGGTGCAGCATGAGGACCAACGCGCCCTGCTCGCGCCCCGGCTGCGGAGCCGCGCGATGCACGTGCCCAATCTGGTGCGGTCCTTCGCCAGCTCTCCCAGGAGCTTCGAGGACACGGCGATCGACGCCGTCTGGGTCGCGCAGATCCGTCCGGAGAAACGCCTCGATCGGTTCCTGGATCTCGCCGCCTCGGCGCCGGACCTGCGCTGCAGCGTCATCGGCGGGTTCGACCCGACATTGCCGCCTTCCTGCCGCGTCGCGCTGGAGACGCGGATGCTGTCGCTCGGCAATGTCACCTATCGGGGTCCGGAGCCGGCGGATGTCGTGATGTCGCTGATCGCCCGCAGCAAGGTGCTCGTGAACACCTCGAGCGGCGAAGGCTTTCCCAATACGATGCTGGAGGCCTGGAGCCTGGGTGTCCCGGTGGTGTCGCTCTCGGTCGACCCTGGCGGCGTCGTCGCCGCGCATGGCATCGGCCGCGTCAGCGGCGCCGACGACAGATTGCGCAGCGATGTCTGCGCGCTCGCGAGCAGCGGGCCGCTCAATCAGGCGATGGGCGCCCGCGCGCTGGCCTACGTCCAGGACCGGCACAGCCTCGCGGCCGTCCGCGCCGCGCTCGCGCGGGCAATTCCCGGGTCTTCGACGCCGACCGCCGCCGGTCGCGCCGAACCCTCGCCAGAGACGCTGTCATGACGCGGGCAGGCGTATTGGCCGTCGCAGGCCGGGCGGGGGCAGCCGCCGCCGCGCTGCTGCTGCTCGCGCTGGTCGTCATCGGTCTGATCTTCCTGAAGGAACCCTATGGCCCGCTGCTGGTGATCGGCGCGGCGATCGCGGCGACGATCGGCCTGATGCTGCTCCAGAGTCCGCTGCCGGCGCTGTACATCGCGTTCTTCCTGATCCTGCTTCCGCCGGGCGAGCTGCGCGTCGAAGGCGTCTACCAGCTTGCCGCGAACGCGGCCGTGGCGGCGGCGTTGGGCGCCTGGCTGCTGCATGCGCTGGCGCAGTCCAGAGGCGCGCACTGGAACGCCACGACGCTTCTGGTCGCGCTCTATCTGGCCTGGAGCCTCGTCACGCTGCTCTGGGCGCCCGATCTGGTCGAAGGACGGCGCAAGCTGATCAGCTGGTCCTTCAGCCTCATCCTCCTGTTCCTGGTGTCGAACCTGATCCGCAGTTTCAGCGCCGTCGACGGGCTGATGCGCGTGCTGAGAATCATGGGATGGATCCTCGTCTTTGCGAGCCTCTACACCATCGTCTTCGCCGACAACGCGTTCGGCCAGCGGCTCCGGGTCTTCGGAATCAACGAGAACACGCTCGGCCTCATGCTGATCGCGACGCTTCCCGGCGTCATGTGGCCGGTCCTCCGTTCCACCGGGTCCCAGCGCAGCATCAGGATGGCGCTCAGCGTGCTGTTCATCCTCTGCGTCTTGGCGATCGTCGCCCTCAGCGGCTCGCGGGGAGGCGCGCTGTCGATCGTCGTGCTGCTCCTGTCCTTCCTGTTCACGAAGTCGGCGCGGAGCTGGGGCGTCGTCGGGCTGCTGTTGATCCTGGGGATGACAATGGCCGCGCCTTTCGTCCTCGATGTGCTCCTGCAGCGTTTCCAGGAGGAGGAGGGCGGCGAGCTTGGCGGGCGCGGCTTGCTTTGGCAGGCCAGTCTTCTGCTGATCCGAGACTATGTCTGGACCGGCGTCGGTGTCGGAAACGGGCCCTTTCAGCTCAATCGCTATCTCGCCTCCCTGATCAGCGGCTCCGCCCGCATCGACCTGCCGAGCCACCAGCCCTTCCTCGAGGTCATGATCGAGACCGGCTTGCTCGGCCTGCTGATCTATTGCGGCGTCATCGTCTCCGCCTTCCGGTCGTTCTGGCGGTTTCGCGCGGCCTGGCATGGCTGCGAGGCGGCGCCGCCCGGCTATTACGCCATCGTCTCGGGCGTCTGGGTCGCCTACGCCCTGGCCTGGATCAAATCCGGCGGCGTTGAAAATCACCCGAGTCTGATCGCTCTGCTCAGCCTGCTTCTCGTTCCCTCGCTGGTCCTGCGGCCGATCTCGTCTCGATCGGGCCTGCAAAAGCAGTTCACTTTGGCGCCGACGAGGTGGGACCGTGCTGACCGCTAGCGAACAACAGGGCGGGATTGCGGATGCGGGCGAGGCTGGCCTCGCGCTGGAGTCGCGCGCCGCGCCGATCCGCACGACGGCCTCGACCCGATGGCAGCGAGATCCGCAGGCCGCCCAGGCAGCTGTCCCGGACGGCGCGGCGACGCGTGTCGCACCGGCGGCTTTCGATCAGGGAGCCAACCGCTTCTTCGTCAACGTCACGAGCAGCATCGCCTATGTCGTCCTGAATACGGTGCTGATGATCTGGTACGTCCCGTTCCTGATCGGCCATCTCGGGCTTGCGGCCTATGGAATGGTGGCCCTCGTCAACGCGCTGCTGATGATCCTGGCCGTGGTGACCGACAGTCTGACCGGCGGCACCTTTCGCTACCTCGCGATCGACCTCAATCGCGGCGATGCGCCGGCGGCGATGCGCACGTTCAACACAGCGCTGGCGCTTGCCGTCATCGGCTGCGGCGTCATCCTGCTGCCGATCGCCGCCACCGCCTACTACCTGCCGACACTGTTCCGGATTCCCCTGGAGCTCGTGGCGGAGACGCGCTTCCTGCTTCTGAGCACGTCCTTGCTGGCTTTCACGGCGCTGCTCGGGGGAACCTTCGGCGCCTCGAGCCTGATCGCCCACCGCTTCGATCTTCGCAACATCGTCCGCGCGCTGACGACGCTTGGCCGCGTCGGCATCGTGGCGCTCTGCTTCATGATCTGGCCTGCGAGCCTGTGGCATGTCGGCGCGGGAATGATCGCCGCCGCGCTGCTCGGCCTGGCGGGCGACATGATCTTGTGGAAGCGCCTGACGCCGCAGCTCGGCATCCAGCCCCGGCTGATCGACAGCAGCCAGTTCCGGCCGCTCATCGGCATCAGCGGGTGGACGGCGGTGAACACGGTGGGCGCCTTGCTGCTGATGCAGGTCGACCTCTTGGTCGTGAATGCGTTTTTCGGCTCCGAAATGACCGGCCGCTACGGTTCGATCATTCTGCTTCCGACGCTGATCTACACGCTGATGGAAGCCGTGATCCCGATTCTGAGCCCGGCCATCATGGCGAGCTATGCGACCGGCGACATTGCCGGCCTGCGCAGGACCGCCCTGCAGTCCGTCCGGCTGCTGGCGCTGATACTGGCCCTTCCCGTGGGCCTGCTGTGCGGGCTCGGGCGGCCGCTGCTGTCGCTCTGGCTCGGCCCGAGCTTCGCGGATCTCGACATTATCCTCATCTTTCTCGTCTGCCATCTCACAGTCACGCTCGCGACGCGGCCGCTCTCCTACGTCCTCACAGCGCACAACAAGGTGAAGCTCCAGGGGCTCGTCACCCTGGCGCTGGGGGTCGCGAATATCGCACTCGTGGTTGCGCTGGCCCGCTACAGCAGCTTTGGCGCGGCGGGCGTCGCGGCGGCGGGAGCGCTGGCCTGGACGGTCCGCAACGGCGTCTTCATCTCGACCTACAGCGCGACGCTGATGGGCCTGCGGTGGCATGCCTTCTATGGCCCGCTGGCGCTGGGAGTGGGCGTCGCCGTCGCCATCGCAATGGCGGGCCAGGTGAGCGCGCGGCTGTGGTGGCCCTCCGACTGGTTCTCGCTTGCGACGACCGCGGCGGCGATTTCGCTCGCCTATTGCGGCTTGGCCTATGCGATCGGCCTGACCGCGGCCGAGCGCGCGCTGCTTCGCGGCCTGGCGAAGCGCTGGACGTCCCGCTCGCCCCGCCACACACCATAGGAGCGCACGCCCTTGCCTGCATTCACCCAAATCCGCGATGCCCGAGCCAGCGTGCGGCCCGCCAGGCGCGAGCCCGACCGGGCGCAGGCCCCGGCGCGCTCGGGCGCGCCGCAGGCGGTCGCGATTCTCATCGGGCAGCTTTCGCAAGGCGGCAGCGAAAGGCAGCTCTACATGTTCCTCGCCAACTGCGATCGCGCCCGCTGGGCGCCCACCGTCTTCGTTTCGGGTCAGCTCGGTTTTTGGGAAGGCCCGATCCGCGCCCTGGGCATCCCCGTCGTCCTGCTGCTCGGGAACCGGTTGGCCAAGATGGCGCAATTGCGCGCCGCCTGCGTCGCCCGGGGCGTCACATGCCTGTTCTCATGGTCGTCCTACACGAACCCCTTCGGGCTGGCCCTGCTCGGCGCCGGAATTCGGCGCATCGGATCCTTCCGCAATTCGCTGTTCGCCGATCTGCCGAGCCGCTTTCGGGGCCTCTGGTCGTGGGCAAGCCTGGCCGGCGTCTCCATCGCCGTGTGCAATTCGCGCGACACCTTCGCGCAGCTGTCGAGCCGGAGAGCCGCGCGACCGAAGGCGGCCTATGTTCCGAACGGGGTCGAGGCCCCGTGCCCGACCCGGATCGCCGCAGCGCGCGCGCAGTGGCGGAATCGGCTCGCCTTGACGGAGGACGCCGTCCTGCTTGTCGGCGTCGGCCGGCTCGCGAGCCAGAAGCGCTTCGACCGCTTTCTCGAAGTCGTCGCTGCGGTCAGGACGACGGCGCCGGTGCAGGCTGTGATCGCTGGGGAGGATCGCGGCTGCCTGAGCGATCTCGAACGCCAGATCGACGATCTCGGCCTGCGTGACGCCGTGCGCCTCATCGGCCCCGTTCCCGACGCCCGCGAGCTGATCTGCGCCGCCGACATCTTTCTGCTCACATCGGATCACGAGGGCATGCCGAACGTCGTCCTGGAGGCGATGGCGGCCGGGAGATCCTGCGTGGCGGCGCGCGTCGATGGCGTCGCCGAGGTGGTGGAAGACGGCGTGACCGGATTGCTCGGCGCGCCGGACGCCACCGAGCTGGCGCAGCAGGTGTCCCGTCTCGTCGCCGATCCGGAGCTGCGCCGACGCATCGGCGCAGCGGCGCGAGCCTCGGTCGAGCGCAGGTTCAACCCGATCGCCATCGCCGGCAGCCTTTGGTCGCTCTGCGAAGAAACCAGCTGAGGAGACTGAGCCCGATGCGCCTTGCTTTTTTTGTCGACCAGGTCTTTTGGCGAGACGGCCCCGTGCTGTCGACGGACGAGTCGTACATCCTGTTTCTGGCCAGCTTCGCCGACTTCGTCGATCATATCACCTTCATCGGGCGCGAGGCGCCCCAGCCCGGGCGCGCTCCCTATGTGCTCGACGGCTCCGCCTTCTCGCTCTGCGCGATGCCCTATTATCCCGATCTGTATCAGCTCTGGCGCGCCGACCCGCGCATCTATGGCCGCATTCGCGCCGCCGTGCGTGAGCAGGCGAGGAACTGGGATGCGATCGTCATCAGCGGGCCTCACCCCATCGGCCAGCTCGTCGCCCGGGAATGCATTGCGCTCGGCATCCCCGTCATCCTGATGGTGCGGCAGAATTTCATCGAGCAGATGAGCGCCCATCGCGGGCTCAAGGGTCACGCCGCGGTCCTCGCCGCCCGGCTGCTGGAATGGGATTTCAAGCGCATGGCCCGCGGCCGAACGGTCTTCACCGTCGGAAGGGAGATGGCGGAGTCGTACGGGCAGTTCGGCCGCCAGGTGCACAATCACTTTCCCTGTCTGGTCGACCGCGCGCAGTTCGACATGTTCTCGAAGATGTCGGCCGGATCCGACCCCACGCGCTTGATCAATGTCTGTCGGTTGGCGCCGGAGAAGGGCCATCGCTTTCTGTTCGAGGCGATGGCGCGGCTCAAGCAGCAGGGGCTGTATTGCCACCTCGATGTCGTCGGCGTCGGCGCCATGGACCAGGAGCTGCGGGAATTGGCCTCGGCGCTCGGCATCGCCTTGCAGGTGACGTTGCACGGCTACGTTCCATATGGCCGGCCGCTCTTCGCGCTCTACGAGCAGGCGGGGGCGATGGTCTTGTCCTCCACGACCGAGGGCTTTCCCCAGGTCATCAACGAGTCCCTGTCGATCGGCCTGCCCACGGTGGCGACGACCGTTGGCGGGATTCCGTCATTCCTGACGGATGGCGAGACCGCCATGCTCGTGCCGCCGCGCGACGTGCCCTCGCTGGCTTGCGCGATCGAGAAGGTGGTGCAAGCGCCGCAACTGCGTGAGCGCCTGCGACGAAACGGACGCGCGCTGATGCAGGACAACACGCTCGAAGCCAATCGCGCCCGCATCCTCGGGGGGTTGAATGACGCAATCGCTCGCCATCGCGCATAGCTATCGCTGCGCACGCGACGGCGACCAGGCCGCGGCCTTGGCCTGTCCTCCGGCGGTGAGCGTCATCGTGCCGGTCTACAACGAGATCGCCGGCCTCGACCGGCTTCTCTCGGATCTGCTGCGCCAGGATTACGAGCGGATCGTCGAGTTCTGGTTTGCGGATGGCGGCTCGCAGGACGGCACTTACGAGGCTCTGCTGCGGCTCAGCCGCGCGGATGACAGGGTTCGCGTCGTCAGCAATCCGAAGCGCCTGCCGGCCGCCGGCATAAACCTGGCTTTGGAGCGGGCGACCGGGGACATCGTGCAGCGTCTCGACGCCCATGCGCGCTATGACGCCGATGTCGTCAGGAAGAGCGTCGAAGCCCTGCTGGCCACCGGCGCCGGAGGCGTGGGCGCGATCGCACGCCCGTTCGAAGGTCGGACGCTGATCGGCCGCGCCATCGTCGCGGCGCATAAGAGCCCGTTCGGGGTCGGCGTCGCGAAATTCCGCCGGGAGGCGGCGGAAGGCTGGACCGACGCAATCTGGAACGGCTGCTATTGGAAACACGTGGTCGACCGCGTCGGGCCGTTGCGGGAAGATCTGCACCGCGCGGAGGATAATGACTTCAACGCGCGGGTGCGCGCACTCGGCTACGGCCTCTATCTCTCGCCGGCCATACGGGCCTGGTATCAACCGCGGCAGACCCTGGGGGGGCTTTGGCGGCAATATTTCGCCAATGGCGTCGGCGTGGTCGGCGCCGCTCGCGCCCGGACGGGCGCCGTCAGCCGGCGGCATTTCGCTCCCTTGGGGCTCGTCGTGACCCTGGGCGGATCCGCCCTGACGACGCTGATGTGGCCGGCCTCCCTCATCGGACCCGTCGCCTGGCTCGGCTATGGTGGCGGCCTTGCCTTCGCGACCCTGCTTGCCGCGCGCCAGGAGCGCGGCGCGCATCTGCTGCTGCTCCCGGCCGCGCTGGCGACGCTTCACTTCAGTTATGGGTGCGGCTCGCTCTGGGCCCTCGTCCGGAACCCGGCGGACCCATCTCCGGCCAGGGCGCCGCGTTAAAGATTTGGCAATCTTTCACCTCCATCATACAAGGCGTTCGAGAGAGTCGCGCGTGGTGATTCGCGCGTCGTCGCGTCAGCGGTGAATTACGACCTTTGCATGATGCCGAAGGCGTATACCTCGGACCTCAGTCGTAGTGCGTGAGCCGGATTGGCAGGGTTGGCGAAGCGAATATCGTAGGTGCGGTCAGGGGATCGCATCATGATACTCACCACCTCAGCTTCTCACAGCCTCTTGAACGGCCATACGCCGCCGCCAAGGGATCTGCGGCACAAAGTGCTCGCACGCAACGCGGTCCTGTTCTGGCAGGATGAGCGCCAGCCCCAGGCCATCGAGATCGTCGAGGGCGCCGTCCGGGCCGTGCGCCTTTTCGACGATGGCTCGCGTCAGATCCTGGCATTCTTCTGGCCGGGCGACATCATCCAGGCGGCGGCGCTGCAACGCTACACGGCCGAGGCCGTCACGCGCTGCGTGCTGCGCCCGCATAATCACAAGGAGCTCGGAGCGCTCGAACCTTCGGGCACGGATCAGGCCCTTCAGGCCTCGATCTCCCTGCTTGCCGCCACAGGCAAGAAATGCGCGACCAGCCGCATGGCATGGTTTCTCCTCCAGATCTACGAGCACCTCCCGCAGGATCCCAGACGCCCGCAGGCGCTTCGTTTCACAATTCCTCGCAATGACGTCGCCGATTACCTCGGCATCTCCATGGAGACCGCGTGCCGGACATTGGCGGCGTTCAGAGCGCGCGGACTGATCGATCTTCCGACCCGGAAAACCATCTGTTATCGCGACATGGTTCAGCTCGCCCGGATTGCTCAGTCGAACAAGTCGGAAGATACCGAAACCTGAACGGATGGTCATCGGTTTACGGCTGTAGTTGAGAAAATTTATGCTATTCTAGTCTAGCATACCGGATCATCGGGATATGTGGTGGTACGGCGGCGCGGCGGACGCTAGGGAGCCAGATACGACGATGTGGCGTATCCTGCTGGCTGACGATCATGGGATGTATCGCAAGGGTCTGCACTTGGCCCTACAGCGCGCCTTTCCCGACGCCGATGTTATGATTGCCGACTCACTGCCGTCGATGATGACGATCGTCGAACAAAACCCGAATCTCGACCTCGTGGTCATCGACCTGCACATGCCGCAGCGCATTCCGGTCGAAAGCCTGAGCGACCTGAGCGCATCCTATCGCAATATCCACATGGTTGCACTGTCCGCATCGGAATCTGCGGCCGACATCCTCGAGTGCCTTGCCTGTGGATTCCATGGTTACATCTCGAAACTCCAAACTGACGAAGAAATCATCGCCGGCATCGAGGATGTGCTTGCGGGCAAAATCTACGTCACGCCTCGCCTGGCCGTGACGAACGGGCTGACCTCTTGGCGCGATCTGGTGAAGGCGGCAGAGCCTCCCCGGTCGCAGCTCGTCTGCCTGACCGCGCGCCAACGCGACGTTCTCGCCTTGCTGGCGCAGGGCAAGTCGAACAAGGAGATCGCCCGCGCGCTCGCCATCGCCGAGTCGACCGTCAAGATCCATGCCGCGGCCGTTATTCGCGTGCTCGGAGCCACGAACCGGGCTTCCGCGGCACTATATGCGCAACAATGGCTCGAAAAGAAA
>JBKBRD010000007.1:0-17765 GCA_046292405.1 Allobosea sp.
GCCCGCCTCGGCGCCCAGCCGCGCCAGCGCCAGGCTGCGCCCGCCGCCCGGCCCCAGCAGCCCGGCGAAGAAGCGGAACGGGCCGCAGCGCCCGGCCTGCTCCGCCATCTCGACCAGGCGTTGCTCGGCTGCGGCAAAGCGCGGCTCGGTCGCGGCCGCCTGCTGCAGCGCCCGGCGCAGCGAGCCCGTGCGCTCCGGCGCGAGACGCAGCAGATCGTCATCGTCGAGCCCGATCAGCGGCGTCTTCAGCGCGGTCGCCAGAGTCAGGTCGTCATCGGGCAGCAGCAGCGTGCGGCCGAGCACCAGCAGATCCTCCACCGCCGGATGGTCGGCCAAGGTCAGCCGGTCGCGCCCGGTCACCGGCACCTCGGCGTCCTTCAGCGCCTTGACGATGGCCTCGAACAGCGCGCCGCGCTGGCGCAGCAGGATCATCACCTGGCCCGGATGGAAGGCCCGGCCGAGATCGTCCCGCCCGGCCCGCGTCCAGCGCGACAGCACGCCGGCGATGCGCAAGGCGAGCTTGGCCGTGCCGCTGCGCCGTTCGACGGCGTCGACCGGCGTCGTCCAGGCATCGGGCGGCTCGTCGGCGTCATCGGCCGAGACCGGCCAAAGATCGACGCAGCCGGGATCGTTGCGGCGCACCGTGTCGTGCAGCTCGGGCCTCAGCGCGCCATCGAAGACCAGCCCGCGCGCATGCGCCTCCACCGCGAAGACGGTGTCGACCGCCTGCATGATGTCGGGCGTCGAGCGGAAGGAGGTGTTCAGGCTGACGCTCTCGAAGCGCTGGCCGGCCGCGACGATCCGCGTGCTGAGATGGCGGCGCTGCTCGCTGAAGGCCTTGGGCATCGCGCCCTGGAAGCCGTAGATCGACTGCTTCTCGTCGCCGACGGCGAAGACGGTGCGCGGGCGCGGCCCGGCGTCGAAGGCGCTGAATTCCTCCGCCAGCTTGCCCAGGATCGCCCATTGCGCCTCGCTGGTGTCCTGCGCCTCGTCGAGCAGGATGTGGTCGATGCCGGCATCGAGCTTGTAGAGCACCCAGGACGCCTCGACGCGCGACAGCAGCGAGCGCGTGCGCGCGATCAGGTCGTCATAGTCGAGCAGCGAGCGCCGGCTCTTCAGGCGCTGGTAGCTCGCCAGCATCTGCGTCACCAGCAGCGCCAGCGCGTGGCTGCGCTCGCGCGTGGCGATGGCCGCGAGCCGCTCCGCCGCCGCCAGCAGGCTCTCAGCCAGGTTTTCGAGCGTGTCGAGCAGCTCCGGCTCGAACGCCGATTTGCCCTTGCCGCGGATATGCTGGTTGATCGCGCCGGCCTCGGTGATGAAGCCCTTGCGGCAGAAGCGGACGGGATCGCCGCCGTCGTCGCAGGCGATCAGGGCGCGCAGGGTGGCGGCGAAGCTCTTGCGCGTCTCGCTGCCCGCCTGCAACGCCTCGACCAGAGCGGACAGCCCGCCGAGCCGGGCGACATCCGCACGAAACCCGTCATGGACGTCGGCTGCGGTCAGTTCGGGCGGGATGCCGAGAAAGCTGCCGAGCCCCTCGCGGATCTCCTGCGCCTCGCGCGGCCGGCCCTGCGCGTCGCTGAACAGCGCCCGCTGCTGCAGCGCCTCGCGCATCATCGCGTCGAAGGTGTCCTGCGCCGCCTGTCGCGCCAGCAGCGCAAGCGCCAGCGCCAATTCGCCATGGGGATCGGACGCGGCCTTCGCCAGCAGCTCGCGCCGGGCCTCGCGCAGCATTTCCGCCTGGGCGACATCGTCGGCGATCTCGAAGCGCGGCGGCACATTCGCCTCGAACGGCGCCGATTGCAGCACGCGGGTGCAGAAGGCGTGGATGGTCTCGATCTTCAGCCCGCCCGGCGTCTCCAGCGCCTGGGCGAACAGCCTGCGGGCGGTCGCCTTGCGCTCGGGCGAAGAGGCCTCCCTGGTCAGCATCGCCAGCGCCTGGCCGAGTTCGGCGTCGTCCATCGTCGCCCAGGCGCCCAGCACCTTGAAGATGCGGTTGGCCATATTGGCGGCGGCCGCCTTGGTGTAGGTGATGCAGAGCATGCGGCCGGGCGCGACGCCGTCGAGCAGCAGGCGCAGCACGCGGTTGACCAAGACATGCGTCTTGCCCGAGCCGGCATTGGCCGAGACCCAGGCGCTCAGGCGCGGCTGCGCGGCCAGCGCCTGGCGCTGATCGGTCAGCGGCGGGACGATCCAGCCCGGCTTCATGCGTCTTCATCCTCGCCTGCGGCGGCCGACCATTCCTTGACCCGGGCGAGATGGTCGTAGGGGCTGGCGAATTTGATGTAGTCGGGCGCGCGCCTCGAGACGTAGCCCTCGCGGCCGCTGCGCAAGGCTTCGACATGCTCCAGCAGCTTGTGCAGATGGCGGGCGGCGACGTCGGCCAGGGCCTCGTCGCCGAACTTCAACGGCTTGTCGTCGGCCCAGGCCTTGGGATCGTGATGGAGCTTCAGATACAGCACCGCTTCCACCGGCGTCGGCCCGACCGCCCCTTCGAACCCCGCTTGCGCCGCCAGCTCCGCTTCAAGCGTCAATTGCGGCGCAAAACCCTTCTGCACCTGCGCCTTGGTGGGAGCGCCGCCGGTCTTGAAGTCGATGATGCGCAGGCGCGGCTCGCGCGTGATCTCGACGCGGTCGGCCTTGCCGCTGAGTCTCAGGACGGCGCCGTCGGAGAGCGGGAAGCGCTGGCCGGTGAAGACCTCGACGGCGATGCGGGCGAGCCCGCCGCGCCGTTTCTGCTCCCAGCCGACGAAATGCCCGGCCGTGAGCAGAAAGCGCGGCCACCAGAAGGCCATCACCTCCGGCGTGTCGGCAAAACGCGCGAAAGCGGCCCGGCCCATTGCCAGCAGCTGCGCATGCGCATCGGCCGGCAACTGCTCGGGATAGGTCCGGGCGAAAGTCTCCACGATCTCGTGCAGCAGGCTGCCGCGATCCTGCGCGGTCGGGTCTTCGAGCAGCGGATCGAGCGCGTCGAGCTTCAGGATCTTGCGGGCGTGGATCTGGTAGGGGTCGCGGTAGAGCGTCTCGACATCGGTGACGCTAAGCGACAGCGGCTGCAGATGACGCGGCGGCTTCGGCGCCGGCCGCGACACCGGCCTCACCCCCGCCGCCGGCGCGCTCAGCAACCCGGCGAGCCCCGACAGCCGGTCGCCGGCCTCGCAGGCGCGAAGCCAGAGCGCCGGCGGCGTCACCGCCTTCAGCCGCAGCCAGAAGCGCGAGGCGATGGTTTCGGCCTCGCCCGCCTTGCGCGCCCGCGTCAGCGTCACCTTTCGGCCCATCAGTGCCTGCACGAAATCATGCGCGGTCTGGCCGACGCGCCGCTCCGGCGCCGACAGGCCAAGCTCGGCCCGCATCGGCCGGTTGAGGAAAGCGTCGGTCTGCGTCTGCGGCGGCCAGACGCCCTCGTTCAACCCGCCGAGCACGACATGGTCGGCCTCGAGCAGGCGCGCCTCCAGCAAACCCCAGATCTTGACGCGGGGATGGCCGCCGCCGCTGCGCCGCACGACCTGCTCGGCCAGCAGCCCATCGAGGATCGCGACGAAATCGGGCGCCCGCCCGCCCTTCGGCATCGCCTCCACCGCCGCCGCGAGCGCATCGAACAGGCTGGCGAGCGACTCGCCATCCGGGCCGGCGAAGCACAACGCCCGGCCCTCCTCGTCGCGGCCGATCGCGTCGAGCGCCTGCCGCGCAGCGCCCGCGACCGCCGCCAGCGCCGGCTCGGCGGCGTGCAACGCCTCGCAGAGCGGCGTCATCGCCGCGTCCAGCGCGGCGAGCATGGCGGTCGCGGCTGCCGCGTCGGCCTCGGTCAGGCGCTGGCGCGGGCCGGGGACATGGCGCTCATCCTTCTGCGGCAGCAGCCCCGCCAGGCTCTCGCGCAGGCCCGCCAGACCCTTGCCGAGGCTGCGGCCGCGCCATGCGCCGATTTCGAGCGCGGCCGCCCCGCGCAGAGCCTGCTCGCGCGGCAGGCCGAGCCGGCACAAAGGATGCGCCAGCAGCGGCGTGACGCTCGCCGGCGTCATCTGCGCCAGCGCCGCCTCGAGCACCAGCCGCAGCAGCGCGCCGGCCGGCCAGCGCGCCAGCGGCAGCCCGGCGGAATCGTCGACGCTGACGCCCCAGCGCTGCAGCTCCACGGTGACGCGCTCGGCCAGGCCGCGATCGGGCGTCACCAGCGCCGCCTGCTTCCCGGGCTCTTCCAGCGTCTCGCGCAGGGCCAGCGCCACGCACAGCGCCTCCTCGCGCTCGGCCGCGGCCTCGACGAGGCGCAAATCCGCGAAACCCGGCGCGCAGGCGGCCTCGTTCAGACGCGCATGCAGATCGGCCCAGCCTTCGCTGACCGAAGCCGGCAGCAGCGCCTCGCGCAACAGCGCGCCGCGGCTCAGCCGGGCGGGGTCGGGTTGCGCGAGCGCGATCACATCGTCGCGGCCGGCCCGCAGCGCGCCGAGCAGATTGTGCAGGGCGGCCTGCGGGTGCGAAGGGGCCGGTTCCTCGGCGATGGCGCGCCAGGACGGCTCCGGCAGGTCGAAATCGAGGTCGGGCAGCACCACCGCGCCGTTGGGCAGTCGCGCGATCGCCGCCAGCAGCTCGGCGGTGGCCGGGACGGTGCCGGTCGAGCCGGCGGCGATGATCGGACCCTTGGCTGCGCCGGCGAGCAGCCGGGCGCGCTCGGCCGCCAGCATGTGATTGCGGAATTCGGCCGGGTCGCAGACGCCGCGTTCGGCCAGCAGCGCCGGCCAGGTCTCGCCGAGGATGGCGAGGAAGCTGGCGTTGAGCTGCCAGACCGTGTCGAAGCGCTGCGCGTCGAGCCCGCCCAGCCGCGCCACGGGCACGCGTTCGGTCTGCATCTGGTCGAGCAGGGCGGCGAGATCGCCGGCCAGCCCATAGGCTTCCGCCAGGGTCGAGGGCACCAGAGAGGGCTCGCCGGGATCGAGCTTGAGGTGGCTGCGATTGGCGGCGCGGCCCCAGGCGTCGACCAGCTGCGTCAGCAGCATGCGCCGCATCAACGGATCGATCGGCGCGCGCTGCTCCGGACCCCAGCCGCCGGAGCCGATCAGCGCCGTCTCCGCCTCGTCGACATCGCCGAGCGGCACGATCCGCGGCAGCAGCAGCGGCTTGCCGCCGAGCTTGTCGGAGAGGCAGGCGGCAAAGGCGCGCGCCGCCCGCCGCGTCGGCAGGTAAAGCGTGGTGCGCGCCATGGCGGTCGGGTCGAGCGGGTCGTGGACCGGGCCGAAGCGCCCCGCCAGCATCGCCTGCGCCAGCACGTCGAGAAACGGCGCCCCGGCGGGAATGCTGAACAGATTGAGCTGCGCCATCGCTCAGGCGGCTTTGGCCGCGGCGAAGGCCGCCTCGGCGGGCGCGATGGCCTCTGGCGTGCCGACATGCAGCCACTGCCCCTCGAGCGCCAGCCCATAGAGCCGGCCCGCCGCGATCGCCCGGTCGAACAGCAGGTTGAGCGAGAACGGCCCATCGGGCGTATCGGCGAACAGCGCCGGCTTGAGAATGGCGACGCCGGCATAGACGTAAGGCGCGCTGGCGGCCGCGCCGCGCCGCGTCAGCCGCCCTTCCGCGTCGCAAAAGAAATCGCCGGCCCCGTCGAAGCCGACGCTGTCCTCGCGCCGGGCCAGCAGCAGCAGCATGTCCATGGCCGCTTCGTCCCAGGCCGAGGCCATGGCGGCGAGGTTGGAGCGGCCGCTCTCGCTCCACAGCGAATCGGAGTTGACATGGAAGAAGGGCGCGCCGCCGAGCAGCGGCAGCGCTTTCTTGACCCCGCCGCCCGTCTCCAGCAATTGCGCCCGCTCATCCGAGATGGTGACGCGCGGCGTGTTGCGGCCTTCGAGATGCGCCTCGATCCTGTCGGCGAGGTGATGCACGTTGACGACCGCTTGGCTCACCCCGGCCTGCGCCAGCCTGTCGAGCGCATGGTCGAGCATGGCCTTGCCGCCGATCGTCACGAGCGGCTTGGGCAGCGTATCCGTGATCGGCCGCATGCGCTGTCCAAGCCCTGCCGCCAGCACCATGGCCCGGTCGATCTGCGTCACGCGAATCTCTCCTGTTCGCGTCGATCATACAGGGATTCGCGCGGCGCGATCAGACGCAGTCGTCCGCCTGGAAGATCGACCGGAAACCGGCAAGCAGCCCTCATCCTGAGGAGGTCCGAAGGACCGTCTCGAAGGATGCTTCAGGAGGCTCCTGTGCCAGCTGGAGCATCCTGCGACACGCCGCTGGCGCGGCTCCTCAGGATGAGGGCTTGTGGGAGTATTGGACCAATATTCCCGCTTCAGACCTGTCTTGCGCCAAATCCGACCCTCCAGCCCTCATCCTGAGGAGGTCCGCAGGACCGGCTCGACGGATGGTCCGGAAGGCGCTGGCGCCGGCGAGCGGGCTTTCTCAGATCGCGGGCCCGGGGGCCCCTTCGTCCACCGCAAACAGCCGCGGCAGATGCGTCTGATACCAGCCCTTCAGCTCCTCCAGCGCGGGATGGTCGAGGTTGCGGCGCAGATAGGCCTCGATCCGCGGCAGATGCTTGAGATAGATCGGCTTGCCGTCGCGCTTGTCGAGCCGGGCGAAAATCCCGGCGATCTTGGTGTTGCGCTGGGCGCCGAGGATGGCGTAGGCGCGGGCGAAGGCGGCGAGGTCGAAATCGGGCGCGTCCGCCCGGCGCGCGGCGCCATAGGCTGCGAGCAGGCGCAGCTCCAGCCCGGCCGGCACATCCACCCGCGCATCCTGCCCGAGCGATGCGAGGTCGTAGGCCGGGTGGCCCAGCACCGCATCCTGGAAATCGATCAGCCCGAGTTTCGCGTGGCCCTCGCGCTTGGGCAGCCAGATCAGGTTGGGCGAATGAAAATCGCGCAGCGTCCAGCTTTGCGGCGCCGCCAGAATCTCGTCGAACAGCTGGTTCCAGATCCGCGCGAACTCGGCCTGCGTCACGGCGGGAAGCGTCACCCCGGCGATGTGGGGAGCGTACCAGTCCAAAATCAGCTCGCACTCGATCGCCAGCGCGTTGCGGTCGTAGTCCGGCACGACATGGTCGCGCCCCTCGGCCACGGGCAGGATCGTCGGCAGGGTGTGGCGATGCATGTCGGCGAGCAGCCGCGCCGCCGCCTCGTAGCGCTCGGGTATCGGGCCATTGCCGTCGATCACGCCCTCGCTGCCGAGATCCTCGATCAGCAGCAGCCCGTTCGAGAGATCCTGCGCGTAGATCTCCGGCGCGGAATAGCCGAGCGAGCGCAGGCCGCGATCCATCGCCACGAAGGCGTCAACGGTTTCGGCCAGATGCGCGAGCGCCGAATAGGATTTGCCCTGGCGGATCGCCGGCCCGTCGGGCCGGGCGGGCGAGATCATCAGCACGGCGCTGGCGCCATCGGCGCGCGTCAGGCGTTCATAGGCGCGGCTGGAGGCGTCGCCCAGCATGAAGACGCGGCGCGATTGCGTCCAGCCGGCGCTGTCGATCAGGGCCCGGCTGGCCAGCGCTATCGCCAGGCGCTGACGCCAGAGCACGCCGCCGGAGATCAAGGCAATGCGCCCGGTTTCGGGATTCTCCGGATCAACGTCGAGCACGATGTCGAGCCGGCGCCCGGCCGGCAGCCGCTCGCCGGCGCGGTCGGGCCATTCGACCAGGGTGATCGCGCGCTCGATCTCCTCGACCAGCCCGATATCGTCGAGTTCGTCGGGCGAGCGGACGCGATAGAGATCGGCATGCAGCACCGGTCCGCGCGGGGTCTCGTAGCTCTGCACCAAAGTGAAGGTCGGGCTCGGCGCCTCCAGCGTCGGGTCGTCGGCGAGTTCGCGCAGGATGGCGCGCGCCAGCGCCGATTTGCCGGCGCCGAGCTGGCCGGAGAGGGCGAGGATGTCGCCGGGCTTGAGGATTCCGGCGAGATCGGCGGCGAGCCTGCCGGTCGCGGCCTCGTTCGGCAGCAGCACGCGGTGCTGCCCGCTTCTTGCGAGATCGGTCATCACTCGGCTGCATCCGACAGCGGCAGGCCTTCCGAGGGGAAGACGGCGGTGACGCGCGTGCCCTGGCCGGGCTCGGATTCGAGCTCGACCCGCCCGCCATGCAGCTCGACGATGGAGCGCACGATCGACAGCCCGAGCCCGACGCCGCGATGGCTGGAGCCGAGCGAATGGCTCTCGAAGCGGTCGAACACCTTGTCCCTGACCTCGGCGGGAATGCCGCGGCCCTGATCGGCCACGGTGAGCCGCACCTCATGGCCGACGCGGCCGGCCGCGACGGTGATGGTCTGGCCGGGCTTGGAGAAGCCGATCGCGTTGGAGATCAGGTTGAACAGCACCTGCCGCACGCGCTTGCCGTCGGCGCGCAGCGGCCCGGTCTGCGCGGCGATGTCGACATGCAGCCGCATCTGGCTGTCGGTCAGCCGGTCATGCAGCCCGGCCGCCGCCTGGGCGATGGTCTCGGCGACGTCGACATCCTGCAGGTCGAGCGTCAGCGCGCCATTGTCGATGGTGGCGAGGTCGAGAATGTCGTTGATGATCGCCAGCAGCGCGCCCGAGGAGCGCATGATGTGCGAGGTGTAGTCGCGCTGCTTCTCGTTCAGCGCCCCGACCGCCTCCGTGCCGAGCAATTGGGCGAAGCCGATGATGTTGGTCAGCGGCGAGCGCAGCTCGTAGGAGACGTGATGGACGAATTCCTCGCGCAGCCGCGAGACCTTCTCCAGCGCCTCGTTCTTCTCCGTCAAGGCACGCTCGACATTCACGCTGGCGGTGACGTCGGCGAAGCTGATCAGCGTCGCCCCGTCGGGCAGCGGCGCGGCGGCGCAGTCCAGCACGCTGCCGTCGCGGCGCTGCATCCGGCAGCCATAATCCTCGCGCGCGTCGCGCACGCCGGTGACGACGCTGTGCAGCTCGCCCCAGACCTCGTCCTGCGGGAAGAGCGGCCGGCACAGCCGCACCACCTCGTCGATATGCGGGGCCGAGGCGGCGAGATCGACCTGGATCCGCCAGGCCTGGGCGAAGGCCGGGTTCGACAGCTTCAGCCGCCCGTCCGAGCCGAACACCGCCACGCCCTCGCGCAGCGAATCCAGCGTCTCGCGCTGCGTCCGCGACAGCGCGTTGAAGCGCGATTCCAGCGTGAAGCGCTCGGTGACGTCGTCGAAGAGATAGGTCACGCCGCCCTGCGGATTGGGGCTGGCGACGACATGGACGGTGCGCCCGTCGGGCAGGTACCACCAATCCTCATTGGCGCGCGTCGCGGTGTAGGCGGCCTGCACCCCGGCCTTCCAGCTGCGATAATCGCCGAGTTCCGGCAGGCGTCGCTCGGCCCGCAGCCGGTCGAGGATCTCGCTGTCGCTGGGATGGCCGTCGAGGAAGGGCGCGTCGAGCGACCAGAGCGCGTCATAGCCGGAATTGCGATAGAGCAGGCGCTGCGAAGCGTCGAACACCGCCACCGCCGTCTTCAGCCGGTCGAGCGTGGCGACATGGGCATCCATCTGGCGCTGCAGGTCGGCGCGCACGGCTTCAAGCTCGCTCATATCCGTGGCCATGCCGGCAAAGCCCGCCGGCGTCGGCAGTTCGACGATGTCGAGCGTGCGGCGCTGGCCGGCCACCACCGCCGGCGCACGCTTGCTGAAGGCGCGTCCTTCGGCCCGCGCCCTGGCGGCGCCGTCGCGCTCGCTGCGATCGAGCAGTTCGAGCCCTTTCGCAACCGCCTCCTCGCCATTGGCGGCTTCCACCGCCTTGGCATAGGCGCCATTGCACCAGCTCAGCCGGCCGTCCTGCCGCCGCAGCCAGGCCGGTTGCGGCAAGCCGGCCAGCAGGCCTGTCATCGCCGCATGGTCATGGCCGAGCCGCTCCAGCTCGGCCTGGAGTTTCAGGACATGGGCGCGCTCGCCGGTTACCTCGCGGAAGCGGATGACGGCGCGGCCGGCGACCGGGCGTCCCTCGACATCGACGAAAATCCCGGATTTCGAGCGCAGCGTCTGGACGAAGGCCTCGCCCCGCTCCTTCAGCGCATCGGTCGCCAGCTCGAGCTTCTTGGCCTCGACCGGCGGCGCCCAGGCGCCATAGGCCAGCGCCAGCGAAGCGCCGGGCGCGCCGAGAAAACCGCTATCGCCCTCGATCACCGGCTCGGCCTGGCGGCCGTTCCAGCTCACCACCACCTGCGGATCGGAGGCCAGCAAGGCGGCAAGCCGGTCCTGATGGCCGCGGGCCGCCTCGAGCTCGCGCGCCATCTCCGCTTCCCGCTTCTGCCAGCGCGCGCGCTCGCGGACATAGACCAGCGACGTCGTGGTGGCGAAGACCGTGAGCCCGACCAGCAGCACCGAGAGCGTGCCTGCGCTCAACACCTCGGGTTGAAGCGGGGCGGGCCATTCCGCCCGGGCGACGCCGGGCATGGCGAGGAGGCCGGGCAGTATTGTGCGGCTTCGCCATCCGCCACCGCTCCGCTCTCGCCGTTGCCGTCTCATTCTGCGTCCGTCTTCGTTGAGCGCCGCGGCGGCCATCCCGCCGGGCATGGGGTCTCATGCGCCGATTCCGGACCGATCAAGGCCCGTGTTACGCCCGCCACCACGCCAGTCCCGTCGGCTTGTCGATCCGCCCGGCGGAAGCTGCGCCGATGACGAATCAACGTCACTCTAATCATCCGCAGAGTCCGGCAGGAAGTGCTTAATGGCGCGTAAATCCGGCGAATTTTTTCAGCCCAGGCAAGATTTTGCCAGAACCCCAAGCTGTAGTCGCACCGCCAGCACCGCGGTCTATTAGTAGCGGCTGATGCCGAATTGACTCACGGCATCGGCAACGAAAAAGGGCCCGGCGCGAGCCGGGCCCTTCTGCTTGTCAGGCGCTGCGCCTGTCAGTAGCGATACAGCTCGGGCTTGAACGGGCCGGTCTGCTTGACGCCGATATATTTGGCCTGGGCGTCGTTGAGGACGGTGAGCTTGGCTCCGACCTTGGCGAGGTGGAGCGCCGCGACCTTCTCGTCGAGATGCTTGGGCAGCGTGTAGACCTTGTTCTCGTATTTGGCGTGGTGCTTCCAGAGCTCGACCTGGGCCAGCGTCTGGTTGGAGAACGAGCAGGACATCACGAAGGAGGGGTGCCCCGTCGCGTTGCCGAGGTTCACGAGGCGGCCTTCCGAGAGCAGGATGATGCGCTTGCCATCGGGGAACTCGATCTCGTCGACCTGCGGCTTGACGTTGTCCCACTTGAAGTTCTTCAGCCCGGCGACCTGAATCTCCGAGTCGAAATGGCCGATGTTGCAGACGATGGCGCGGTGCTTCATCGCGCGCATATGGTCGACGGTGATGACGTCGAGATTGCCGGTGGCGGTGACGAAGATGTCGGCGCGCGGGGCGGCGTCATCCATGGTCACGACCTCGTAGCCCTCCATCGCCGCCTGCAGCGCGCAGATCGGGTCGATCTCGGTGACCATGACGCGGCAGCCGGCCTGGCGCAGCGAGGCGGCCGAGCCCTTGCCGACATCGCCATAGCCGGCGACGACGGCGACCTTGCCCGACATCATCACGTCGGTGCCGCGGCGGATGGCGTCGACCAGCGACTCGCGGCAACCATAGAGGTTGTCGAACTTCGACTTGGTGACGGAATCGTTGACGTTGATCGCCGGGAACGGCAGGCGGCTGGCCTTGGCCAGCTCGTAGAGACGGTGCACGCCGGTGGTGGTCTCCTCCGAGACGCCCTTGATCGCGTCGCGGGTCTTGGTGAACCAGCCCGGATTGGCCTTCAGCTCGCGCTTGATCAGGGCGAAGAAGATGGTCTCCTCTTCATTGCCCGGCTTGTCGAGGAATTCGGCCTTGCCGGCCTCGGCCTCGGCGCCGAGGATGATCAGCATGGTCAGGTCGCCGCCATCGTCGAGGATCATGTTGGGGGTGCCGCCATCGCCCCAGGTGGCGGTGCGCAGCACGTATTCCCAGTACTCCTCCAGCGTCTCGCCCTTGATGGCGAAGACCGGGGTGCCGGTCGCGGCGATCGCGGCCGCGGCGTGGTCCTGGGTCGAGAATATGTTGCAGGAGGACCAGCGCACATCGGCGCCGAGTTCCTTCAGCGTCTCGATCAGCACCGCGGTCTGGATGGTCATGTGCAGGCAGCCGGCGATGCGCGCGCCCTTCAGCGGCGCCTGGCCCTGATACTCCTCGCGGATCGCCATCAGCCCCGGCATCTCGTCCTGGGCCATGTTGATTTCCTTGCGGCCATATTCCGCGAGGCTGATGTCCTTGACGACGTAATCGGTCTTCGACACGGGGCGTGCTCCTGCTGGTCTTCGAATGATGCGCGGTCCATAGCAGCGCCCGCCCGCGAAGGCAATCAAAGATATAAAGATGTCTTTATGTCCTATGAACGCGGACGCCTGCGCGGGCCGGTCGGGAGCATCCACGTAAGGAACACCGACCGTCTGAATCACCGCCGGGAACCAGCGAAGACGTCGATGGCCGCCACAGGAGGGAGTGCGACGAAGGGCGCGGCATCCCTTCTCCCTCGCGGGAGAAGGTGGCAGCGCCAAGCGCTGACGGATGAGGGGGCGCTGTGAGCCATCCGCGGACCAAGACGCCAACCGGCCAGGGCACGGCGCCCCCCCCCCCTCATCCGCCCCTGCCGCGGCGCTTTCTTCCGCGAGGGGAGAAGGGAGAGGCGTCGCGGTTCTGCTCCCGCGTCATGCTCGACCCTGTCCCGAGCACGCGCGTCTTGGACACCTCGTGGATGGTCGGGGCGACCCCTGCGCGGCGCGAGTCTGACAGGCTCAAGCGGCGACGAGCGCGCCCAGATCAGCGCCGCTGGCGAGGTGCTCGGAGGCGTCCAGGATTTCGACCGCTACGATGCGCCCGTCTGCATCGAAGTCGAGGATCAAGCCGGGTCGAACCTCTTCGCTCTCGATCACCGGGGTGTCGGCAAAGCGCAGATAAAGCGCATCGGCTTCCGCATCATAATGCGTTTTCATCGGCGGCGCCCTCGGTCGAAGAACAGCGTAATGACACGACAGTCGAGATTGGCGACGACATATACCACACGGAGGACGCGGCCGTCGCGCTCCGGAATGGCCTTGAAAGCCCGCACCCGGTCCGTGTGTTTGGGGTCCACCTCGCAAAGATCGGGTCTTAGGACTGTCCTCTCCACCCATTCCTCGTGGATGTCACGCTGAGCGAGCATCTGCAGTGCGTGAAGCGTGTAGGTGAAGTGCACGCCATGCCCCCCGGCAGGCAATTGACGCGATGATCACCGCCAAACGGTACCTGCCATTGATGGTGTGTAAGGACGATGATAGCGGAAACTGCGAGTCCTCCGAGGCGCCGAGACGGGCGCAACGGCGTCCCGCTCACTCGCCCTCGCCGAAGCGGTCCGCCACCAGCGCTTCCAGCGCCTTCAGCGCCTCGCTCGCCTCGCGCCCCTTCGCCACCACCGTGATGGTCGAGCCGATGCCGGCGCCGAGCGTGAGAATGCCCATGATCGAGGTCGCGCCGACCGTCTCGCCGCAGCGGGTGACGGTGATGTCGGCGTCGAAATTCGAGGCGCATTGCACGAATTTCGCCGTGGCGCGGGCGTGCAGCCCCTTCTTGTTGACGATCGGCAGCTCGCAATAGAGCGCGCCCGGCGGAATCTCGACGTCCGGGCAGTCGCAATCCTCGCCGTCGTTCACTGCCGCGCCCTCATTTCCCCGCCAGCACGCGGCTGGCGACGGTGATGTATTTCCGGCCCGCATCCTGCGCGCTGGTCACGGCTTCGTCGAGCGACTTGTCCTCGCGCACGCTGGCGAGCTTGATCAGCATCGGCAGGTTGACGCCGGCGACGACGTCGACCCGCCCCGGCTCCATCACCGAGATCGCGAGATTGGACGGCGTGCCGCCGAACATATCGGTGAGGACGATGACGCCGCGGCCGGATTCGACCTGCTCGACGGCGGCGATGATGTCGCGGCGGCGCCCTTCCATGTCGTCATCGGGGGCGATGGCGATGGTGGCGAGCTGCTTTTGCGGGCCGACGACATGTTCGAGCGCGGAACGGAATTCCGTCGCCAGATGGCCATGCGTCACAAGGACGAGTCCGATCATTCACAACTGCGCCTGAGAGCGCCTGCGGCGCCCGGACAAGGTCGCGGTTTATGCGGCAGGTGCGAGACATGCGCAAGCCGTTTGCTAAAACTTGTCCAATGTTGGCTTAGCCTTGGTCGAGAAACAGGCGCAGCGCCGCCAGCACCAGCCGCTCATTGCCGGGCGCGCCTGCGACGCGCAGCCGCGGCAGGGCGACGCCCGCCAGACGATCGACCAGATCCTCCGGCTCCGGCATGCGCGGCGGCTCCTCGGCGCCGACGTCGACGATCAGCCTGACCACGACGCAGGGGAGATGCGGCTCCGGCGTCAGCCCCAGCCCGCGCCTCTCGACCACGCCCTCGATCGGCGCGACCGGCCGCGCCAGCAGGCGGCCATGACGGACGTCGATCTGCGTGCGGTCATCGGCCACCAGCCGCGCAAAGCCGCCCTTGCCCTGCGCGAGATCGATCAGCGCCAGCGCCAGCGCCGATTTGCCGGCGCCCGACGCGCCGCGGATCAGCACCCCGGCCTCGCCGATGGCGACGGTGGAGGCGTGGATGCGCGCGCTCATGGCGTGCGCGATGCCTGTGGCGCGGCCGGCAGGCGCACGGTGAAGCGCGCGCCCAGCCGCGGCCGCTCGCCATCGGGGCCGGGCGGCCCGAGCCGGTTCTCGGCGCGGATCGTGCCGCGATGCGCCTCGACGATCTGGCGCGAGATCGACAGGCCGAGCCCGGAATTCTGGCCGAAACCTTCATTGGGACGGTCGGTGTAGAAGCGCTCGAACACCCGCTCCAGCGCGTGCGGCTCGATGCCAGGGCCCTCGTCGTCGACCGTGATCACGACATCCTGCCCCTCGCGCCCGAGCATCACCCTGACCGGCTTGTCGGGCGCCGAGAAGGAGCGGGCATTGTCGATGAGGTTGACGATGACCTGGCCGAGGCGGGAATCATGGCCGAGCACGAGATAGCCGTCGCGCAGCCCGCCCGGCCGTTGCCCGCGTCGCTCGCTGACGAATTCGATGCGGGGCTGGCCCTCGCGCCGCGTTTCGTTCTGCAGGGAGACGACCGCCTCGAGCACGTCGCCGAGATCGACCGGCGCGGCGTCGTTGCGGGCCAATTCGGCGTCGAGGCGGGAGGCGTCGGAAATATCGGAAATCAGCCGGTCGAGCCGGCGCACATCGTGCTGGATCACCGCCAGCAGCCGCCCGCGGGACTCGTCCGACTTGGCCCGCGGCAGCGTCTCGACCGCGCTGCGCAACGAAGTCAGCGGGTTCTTGAGCTCATGCGCGACATCGGCCGCAAAGCTCTCGATCGCCTCGATCCGGCTGTAGAGCGCCTTGGTCATGTCGCGCAGCGAGCCGGAGAGATGGCCGATCTCGTCATGCCGATTGCCGAAATCCGGGATCTGCTCGCGCGATTTCACGCCCTTGCGTACGCGCTGCGCCCCTTCCGCCAGCTTGCGGATCGGCTCGGCGATCGTCCCCGCCAGCAGCACCGACAGCACGATCATGACCCCGGCCGCGACGGCGAAGACCTGAAAGATGGCGTAGCGCTCGGAGGCGATGACGGCGTCGATGTCGCCGCCCTGCGTCGAAAGCAGCAGCACGCCCTTCACCGCGCGGAAGCGCTGGACCGGCACGGCGACGGAAACGATGGTCTGGCCGCGCGTATTGACCCGGACGACGCTGGCCGGGATGCCGTTCAGCGCCCGCGCCACTTCCGGATAGGATTTGCCGTTGGCGTTCTCGAAATCGTCGTAAGCCGGAACATCGGCCTTGCCGAGCCGGCTGCGCAGCACGTTCCAGGTGCGCTCGAGCAGGGGCGCCTCGTCGGGCTCGCCCAGCCGCGGCAAGTCCATGCGCAGCACGTCGCCGCGCGAGTAGAGATTGCGCGAATCCAGCGTCAGCAGCCCGTCCTTGTCGTAGATGCGCGCCCGGGTCTTGGTCGGCGTCACCAGCCGGCGCAGCAGCGGCGCGACCTTCTCGGGATTGATCGAGAAATCGAGCGGGTCTTCGGAGAGGCCGGCGCTCTCCCCCGCCTGCAGCTGCAGCAGCTTGTCCGGGTCTATGGCGATGCTGTCGGTCTCGACCGTGGCGGAGGCCGAGATCGCGCCGGCGATGATCTCGCCCTGGGTCAGCAGGCTCTGCACCCGCGACTCGATCAGCCCTTCGCGGAACTGGTTGAGGTAGAGGAAGCCGACCAGCAGGGCGACGAGCCCGGCGAGATTGAGCACGACGATGCGGCGTGTCAGGCTGGAGGCTGCCCGCGAGGAGATGGCGCGCAAACTGCGCCGCGCCAGCAGCGTCAGCCGCCGCCGCAGCGGCAGCGCGGGGCGTGCCGGGCCGGGCCTGGCCCGGCGCTCCTCCTCGCTCGTCGCCATCGTGTCCGTCGGTTCTCAATCCCGGTCAGCGCGTGAGGCGCTGCGACGAGGCAATCAGGGCGAGAAATCCCGGTGGGATCGCTGCGCCACGCCGGCAGGTCTCAGCCTTCCTTGAAGCGATAGCCGACGCCGTAGAGCGTCTCGATCATGTCGAAATCCGCATCGACCTGGTTGAACTTCTTGCGCAGCCGCTTGATGTGGCTGTCGATGGTCCGGTCGTCGACATAGACCTCGTCGTCATAGGCGGCGTCCATCAGGGCGTTGCGGCTCTTGACCACGCCCGGGCGCTGCGCCAGCGACTGCAGGATCAGGAATTCCGTCACCGTCAGCACCACCGGCTCGCCCTTCCAGGTGCAGGTATGGCGCTCCGGGTCCATGCGCAACAGCCCGCGCTCGAGGGCCTTGGCGTCCTCGGTGCGCGGCGCGGCGCCGGGATCCTTGGCGCCCGACCGGCGCAGGATCGCCTTGACCCGCTCGACCAGCAGGCGCTGCGAGAACGGTTTCCGGATGAAGTCGTCGGCCCCCATCTTGAGGCCGAACAGCTCGTCGATCTCCTCATCCTTCGAGGTCAGGAAGATCACGGGCAGGTCCGATTTCTGGCGCAGCCGCCGCAGCAGCTCCATCCCGTCCATGCGCGGCATCTTGATGTCGAAGATCGCCAGATCCGGCGGATTCTGCTTGAGCCCGTCGAGAGCCGAGGCGCCGTCGGTATAGGTCATGATCCGGTATCCCTCCGCTTCGAGAGCGATGGACACCGACGTCAGGATGTTGCGGTCGTCATCGACCAGCGCAATGGTTGGCATCAGAATGAGTTCTCGCGTTGACAATAACCAAGGTCACTCTCGCGGGAGAGCGGCCAAACCATGGCCGCAATCTAGCGACCGCGTGACGGATTTGCTACCGCGCACCAAGAGAAAGAGCCGGCAGGCGCAGAGGTTCCATGGGTCAGGATAGTTCGCGCGATCAGAATTTCGGCGGCGAGCCGGCGAAACCGGCGGTCGCGCCGATCCGTCCGACCGACGAGGCAGCCCGCCTGCTGGCGCGCGGGCTGTTGCGCAGCGCCCGCTCCGGCGCGCTCGCGACCCTGTCGCCCGATGGTCATCCGGCCGCCAGCCTGGTCAGCCTCGCCACCGATAGCGACGGCACGCCGCTGATCCTGATCTCGGCCCTGTCCGGCCACACCGGCAATCTCCAGGCCGATCCGCGGGCGTCGCTGCTGCTGGCGAGCGGCGGCAAGGGCGATCCGCTGGCCCATCCCCGCATCACCCTGAAGCTGCGCGCCCGGCAGATCCTGCGCGAGACGGCGGAGGGAGAGCGCATCCGCCGCCGGTTCCTGGCGCGCCAGCCGAAAGCCGCGCTTTACGCCGATTTCGGCGATTTTTCCTTCTTCGCCCTGCAGATCGT
>JBKBRD010000007.1:17864-24000 GCA_046292405.1 Allobosea sp.
GCCGACGCGGTCAGGCTGTATGCGACCGTGCTGCTCAAGGCCCGCGACGGCGCCTGGCGCGTCACGGGCCTGGATCCCGACGGGCTCGACCTCGCCTTGGGCGACTCGGCGCTGCGGCTGCCTTTCCCGGAGTCGATCGGCGATTCCGCCAGCTTGCGCCGCGCCCTCGCCGCCCTCGCCCGCCAGGCGCGCGACGATGCCGCCGGACCGGGTTGACCAGCCGCACCGTTTACCACCCCCAGCGTTTCAATCGATTAAAAAATCTTTCAGGCCTATCAAGACTTTCGCGCATCTTGAGCCTGCCTCGTTGAAGGCCTAAAGAGCGAACGCCTTACGCTCAACAGCCGCACGGGCCTCTCCGGCCCGACCGCGCCTTCGCCAGACAGAAGCGAGCCCGCAACGGAAGCCGGCCGCGCCTCGGGAGGATCCCAGTGGACAATATCGGTCACTACAACGCCGCTCACGGCGCCGACACCTTCGGCTTCCGCAAGCTCGCATCGGTCTGCTGGAACCTCGAGGCGCCGCGCCTCTACGAGGATGCGCTGACCAAGGGCGAGGCGATCCTGGCCAAGGGCGGCGCCTTGCGCGCCGACACCGGCGTCCATACCGGGCGGTCCCCCAAGGACAAGTTCGTGGTCCGCGACGCCACCACCGAAGGCAGCGTCTGGTGGGAGAACAACGGCTCGATCACGACGGCGCAGTTCGACACGCTGCTGGCCGATTTCCTCAGCCATGCCGAAGGCAAGGCGCTCTATGCGCAGGATCTGTTCGGCGGCGCCGACCCGGCCCATCGCGTCAAGGCGCGGGTCTTCACCGAATATGCCTGGCATTCGCTGTTCATCCGCAACCTGCTGATCCGGCCCGAACTCGAGGAACTGGCGAGCTATGTGCCTGACCTCACCATCGTCGATCTGCCGAGCTTCAAGGCCGATCCGGCCCGCCATGGCTGCCGCTCGGAGACGGTCATCGCCATCGACTTCACCCGCAAGATCGTGCTGATCGGCGGCACCTCCTATGCCGGCGAGATGAAGAAGTCGGTCTTCACCTATCTCAACTTCACCCTGCCAGGCGCCGGCGTGATGCCGATGCACTGCTCGGCCAACGCCGCTTCCGAGAACGACGTCGCCGTCTTCTTCGGCCTGTCGGGCACCGGCAAGACCACGCTTTCGGCCGATCCGAGCCGCACCTTGCTGGGCGACGACGAGCATGGCTGGTCCGGCAAGGGCGTCTTCAACTTCGAGGGCGGCTGCTACGCCAAGACCATCCGTCTCTCGCGCGACGCCGAGCCCGAGATTTACGCCACCACCGAGCGCTTCGGCACCGTGCTGGAGAACGTCACGCTCGATCCGATCAGCCGCGCACCCGATTTCGACGACGGTTCCAAGACCGAGAACACGCGCTGCGCCTACCCGCTCGATTTCATCCCCAACGCCAGCGCCACCGGCCGCGCCGGCCACCCCAAGAACATCGTCATGCTGACCTGCGACGCTTTCGGCGTGCTGCCGCCGATCGCCAAGCTGACCGGGGCGGAGGCGATGTATCACTTCCTCTCCGGCTACACCGCCAAGGTCGCGGGCACGGAAAAGGGCGTGAAGGACCCGGAAGCCACCTTCTCGACCTGTTTCGGCGCCCCCTTCATGCCGCGCCACCCGTCTGTCTATGGCAATCTGCTGCGCGACCTGATCTCGAAGCATCATGTCGATTGCTGGCTGGTCAACACCGGCTGGACCGGCGGCAAATACGGCGTCGGCCGGCGCATGCCGATCCGCGTCACCAGGCGGCTGCTCTCGGCGGCGCTGGACGGTTCGCTCAACCGCGCCGATTTCCGCCGCGACCCTTATTTCGGCTTCGCGGTGCCGACCTCGGTGCCCGGCGTCGAGCCGCACATTCTCTATCCGGTCAAGACCTGGCAGGATAAGGCGGAATTCTCAGAGACCGCCAAGCGCCTGGTCGCGATGTTCCGCGAGAACTTCAAGCGCTTCGAGAGCCATGTCGACGACGCGGTGAAGGCCGCCGCGCCGGTCAATTCGCTCGCCGCCTGAACCTGACCCGCGCGAGCCCCGCCGCCATGCGGGGCTCGTTTCCCTCCATCTTTCCCGACAGGCTGGCGACGTGGCATTGATCACTCTGGCGCTGCGCCTGCTTGCGACCCTCGCCGTGCTCTGCGCCGCCGCCTGGGGCGTCGGGCTGCTCGTCTTCCGGCTGCCCGGCCCCGTCGGCGTCGCTGCGGCGATCGGCTTCGGCCTGGCCGCGATAGCCGGCGCGGCGGGTCTCTGGACCGGGGCGCTGCGGCTGCCGCTGTCCTTCGCGCTGCTTCTCATCGGCCTGCTTGGCTGGTGGGCTTCGCTGACGCCCTCGCATCAGCGCGATTGGATCCCCGAGCTCGCCCGCCTGCCGCAGATCGAGCGCCAGGGCGACAGCCTCGCCATCCGCAACCTGCGCCATTTCGTCTGGCGCACCGAGGCGGATTACGACGTGGCCTGGCAGGACCGCAGCATCGCGCTCGACCAGGTCGACGGCGTCGATCTGTTCCTCTCCTACTGGTCGGGCGAGGCGATCGCGCATCTGCTGATCAGCTTCACCTTGCGCGACGACGTGCCTGTGACCTTCTCGATCGAGGTTCGCCGCGAGAAGGGCGAGGAGTGGTCGTCGCTGGCCGGATTCTTCCGCAGCTATGAAATGGCTTATGTCGCGGCCGATGAGCGCGATGTCGTCGGCCTGCGCACCCATGCGCGCAAGGAGGATGTGCGCCTCTTCCGCCTGGCCGCGACGCCGCAGCAGGCGCGCGACCTGTTGCTGGCCTATGCCGCCGACATCAACCGGCTGGCGCAGACGCCGCGCTGGTACAATACGCTCGGCACCAACTGCACGACGGTAGTCTATCGGCTGGTCGAGCAGGTCGCGCCGAATTGGCGCTTCTCGCTGCCGCTCGATCCGCGCGTGCTGCTCTCGGGTTATCTGCCGGGCTATCTCCAGCGCATCGGCGCGATCCGGCAGGACGTGCCGCTCGCGCAACTCGTGCAGAAGGGACGCATCAGCGAACGCGCCCGCCAGCTCGCGATCACCGATCCCGGCTTTTCAGCCCACATCCGCGAAGGCGTGCCGACCGCGCGGCCGTGACGGACCTCACTTGCGCGCCCAATATTGCGAGTGCTAATCCATTGGAGTAGTCTTCGTGGCGAAGATCGTCCCGATCAGCGTCGTCGAAACGCCGGAATTCCTGTCAGCGGTCGAGAAGCTGATGAGCCCGGATGAGCGGGCGCTGCTGGTCGACTTCCTCGCCTACAACCCGCGGTCCGGCGATCTGATGCAAGGCACGGGCGGGCTGCGGAAATTGCGTTGGCGTCTGGAGGGGCGTGGAAAGCGCGGCGGCGCGCGGGTGATCTACTTTTATTATGACGCTGACATGCCGCTGTTTGTCTTGACCGCCTACGCCAAGAACGAAGCAGCCGATTTGAGCCAGCGAGATCGAGCTGCTTTCCGGCAGTTGACGGTCAGAATCGTCGAGACCTTCAGGAGGACGAAGCAATGAGCAAGGTGGCCGAGAGCATCCTCCGCGGGCTCGAACAGGCAGCCGACTTCGCCGCTGGCGCGGCGGACGTGGACAGCTATCGCATTCACGTTCCCCGAGAGATCGACGTGCGCGCGATCCGGGCGCGGTTGGCGATGACCCAACAGGAGTTTGCCGCTCGCTTCGGCTTTTCGGTCAATACTCTGCGCCATTGGGAGCAGGGTTCCCGCCAGCCCGAGGGGCCGACGCGCGCCTATCTGCTGGTCATCGATCGCGCGCCGCACGCGGTGCAGAAGGCCCTGCAATCGGCTTGAAGCACGCCGCCGGAGCTACGTCGTCACTGCGAGGCGAGCCTCTTCGGCCCCAAGCGCGTTCGACGGCGCCGGTCGCCTCCGCTCTCGCACAGTCCCGGAACCTCGGGAGGCGCCGGAAAACCCAGCCGCCTCAGCGGAAGAAGATCAGCGTCTGCAGCAGGAAGACCGGGATCAGGATCGCGCCCGACCACAGCATGTAGCCGAAGAAGCTCGGCATCTTGACCTTCCGGTCCTTGGCGATGGCGTAGACCATGAAGTTGGGCGCGTTGCCGATATAGGTGTTGGCGCCCATGAAGACCGCCCCGGCCGAGATCGCAGCCAGCGTCAGCGCGCCCGTCGTCATCAGCGTCTGCGCATTGCCGCCCGCGAGCTCGAAGAAGACGAGATAGGTCGGCGCATTGTCGAGGAAGGATGACAGAAGCCCGGTCAGCCAGAAATAGGCGACGGTGTTGTGGCTGCCATCGGGGTTGCTGACCAGCGCGACGAGGCCCGAGAAGGCGCCGTTGCGCCCGGCCTGCAGCATCGCCAGCACCGGGATGATGCAGACGAAGATGCCGGCGAACAGCTTGGCCACCTCGAGGATCGGCCCCCAGCTGAACTCGTTGCCGGCGCGCACCGGCTTGGGCGTCAGCTTGAGCGAGAGCCCGGCCAGAGCGAGCAGGATGACGTCCCGCACCAGATTCTGCAGCTCCACCGGCGATCCGGCGATGGTGAAGACGACGCCCGGCTTCCAGCTCGCCGACATCAGGATCGCGGCGATGACGCCACCCAGCAGGATGAAGTTGACCTTGCCGAAGAGCTTGATGTCGCGGTCCGGGGTCGGGTCCTTCAGGCTCGGCATGCCCACTTCCTTGCGGTAGAACCAGCTGTCGAGCGCGAAGAACAGCGCCAGCAGGATCGCCACCGCAAGGCCCGTCTCGGGCAGCAGATGCGTCGTGGTCCAGAAGAAGCTCACCCCGCGCAGGAAGCCGAGGAAGAGCGGCGGATCGCCCAGCGGCGTCAGCGAGCCGCCGATGTTCGAAACCAGAAAAATGAAGAAGACGACGACGTGGACATTGTGGCGCCGGTTGTCGTTGGCCCGCAGCACGGGGCGGATCATGATGATCGAGGCGCCGGTCGTGCCGACGAAGCTCGCCATCAGCGTGCCGATCGCCAGCAGCGCCGTATTGGTCGCCGGCGTGCCGTGCAGATTGCCCATGATCAGGATGCCGCCGGCGATGGTGAACAGCGCGAAGAGCAGGATGATGAAGGGAATGTATTCGAGCAGCGCCGTATGGGCGAGGGCGCCCAAAGCCGGCTCGAAGCCGCGCAGCAGCACCAGCGGAGCCAGCACCAGCAGCGCCCAGAAGGCCGCGAACTTGCCGTAGTTGAGCTCCCAGAAATGCGGAAACAGGATCGGCCCCAGCGCGATCGAGAGCAGCATGCCGGCGAAGGGCACGGCCCAGAGCGCGCCCATCGAAGCGCCGTCGATGCCGGTGGCGGCCTGGGCCAGCGTCGGCGTCAGGCAGGCTGCCAGCAGCGCGCCGGCAAGCGTCAGTAATCCCCTCACGACCCATCCCCCTGCGCTCTTGCGGCGCTCGTCTTCAAGAAAGCGGACTAGCTCGATAAACGAGGCGAGGGGGGCTAGCAACCTGACCCGCAACCGCGCTAGCCGGTGGGTGGAACGGGCGGGGAGATCCAGCGATGATGATGCGAGTTGCAGGCCTGGGAGCGCTGCTGGCGCTCGGCCTCTCCGCCTTGCCGGCACAAGCCCAGGTCGCCATCGCCGAGATCAAGGCGCAGCTCTTCCTCGAACGCAGCGGCGCCCTCTCCGACAATCTCGTCGGTCGCAGCCTGGCCTTGCACAACACGGTCATCGGCGAGGGCGATGCCGGCGAGCCGGCCGAGGCGGTTCTGGTCACGCTCGTCTTCACCGGCGCGAAGAACAGCAAATCCTCCGACAAGATCGCCCGCGACCTCGCCGCCGTCACCGTCCGGCAGAAGGCCCGCACCGGCGAAAAAATCCTGCTCAAGCGCGTCTATGGCGGGTTCCTGTTCGGCGAGAGCGGCCGTTTCCACAAGGTCTTCATGCTCGACAACGCGACCTGCGCGCCGCTCGAGATCGAGGTGAAGATCGGCAGATCCGTGCGCAACGCCAGTCTCGATTTCCGTTGCGGAGAATGAGCTCGCATCGCGCGCCGTCCAAGGAGAACGCCATTATTTCGCCGTTCATGTTTGGCGGATAAATTCTCTCGATGCGGCGCCGCACCGCCGCGATTCGGAAGCCGCCATGTGCCGTTTTCTCGCCTATTCCGGCGCGCCGGTCTTTCTC
>JBKBRD010000007.1:24099-27836 GCA_046292405.1 Allobosea sp.
GAAGATCTGGTCGCGGCGCCCTGCCATTCCCTGATCCATCAGTCCCTCCATGCCGAGGAGACCAAGACCGGCACCAATGGCGACGGTTTCGGCGTCGGCTGGTATGGCGACAGGCCCGAGCCCGGCCAGTATCGCGAGGTGCGCCCGGCCTGGTCGGACGAAAATCTCCTGTCGATCGCGCGGCAGGTCCGTTCGCATCTGTTCTTCGCCCATGTCCGCGCCGCCACGGGCACCGCCACCACCCGCGCCAACTGCCACCCCTTCGCCCATGGCCGGCATCTTTTCATGCATAACGGCCAGATCGGCGGCTATGGGCTGATCCGACGCCGGCTCGAGAACCTGATTCCCGACCCGCTTTACAGCGCGCGGGTCGGCACCACCGATTCCGAAGCCCTGTTCCTGCTGACCCTGGCGCGCATGGGCGAGGGCGCGACGCCCGGCGAGGCGCTGGGCTGGGCGCTGGCCCAGACCCTGGCGCTGATGGCCCAGGCCGGCGTGCGCGAGCCGCTGCGCTGCGCCGCCGCGCTGGCCGACGGTGACGCCATCCACGCCGTGCGCTGGTCCTCCGACGCCAAGCCGCCGACCTTGTATCTCTGCGACCGCGGCGACAGCGTCGTCATCGCCTCCGAACCGGTCGATGCGGCCCGCGACTGCTGGCAGGCGCTGCCCTGCAACACGCTGGTCAGCGTGCGCGCCGGGCTGGTCAGCCTTTCGCCCTTCGAGCTCGCACTGCAGCAGGCCGCCTGAGCCCGCGCTTGCGCGCCGGCGCGGCTTGCGCCACATCGCGCAGGCGATGCGCGCCTTCGACACCCCCCTCCCGATCGACGAGGCCTTGCCCGCTTTGGCTGCGGCGCTGAGCGAGCGGCCCAATGCCGTGCTGGTCGCCCCGCCCGGCGCCGGGAAGACCACGCGCGTCCCGCTCGCCCTGCTCGACGAGGCCTGGGTGCATGGCGGCAAGCTGATCGTGCTCGAACCGCGCCGCCTCGCCGCCCGCGGCGCCGCCAGCCGCATGGCGCAGACGCTCGGGGAGCAGCTCGGCGAGACGGTCGGCCTGCGCGTCAGGCTGGGCTCCCGCATCGGCCCGAAGACCCGGATCGAGGTCGTCACCGAGGGCGTCTTCGCCCGCATGATCCTGGACGATCCGGCGCTGGACGGGATCGCCGCCGTGCTGTTCGACGAGTTTCACGAGCGCTCGCTCGACGCCGATTTCGGCCTGGCGCTGGCGCTGGATGCGCAAGCCGGCCTGCGCGAGGATCTGCGCATCCTGGTGATGTCGGCGACGCTGGACGGGGCGCGCGTCGCGAAGCTTCTCGGCGACGCCCCTGTGGTCGAGAGCCAGGGCCGGGCCTTCCCGGTCGAGACGCGCTACCGCCCGCGCGATCCGTTGAAGCGGATCGAGGACCAGGTCGCGGACGCCGTGCTGCTCGCGCTGAACGAGCAGCAGGGCTCGCAGCTCGTCTTCCTGCCGGGCCAGGGCGAGATTCGCCGCGTCGAGGAGCGGCTGCGCGAGCGCATCCGCGACGCGTCGGTGGAGATCGCGCCGCTCTATGGCGCGCTCGACCAGCGCGAGCAGGATCGCGCCGTCCAGCCCGCCCCGCCGGGCCGCCGCAAGATCGTGCTCGCCACCGCCATCGCCGAGACCTCGCTGACGATCGAGGGCGTGCGCGTGGTGATCGATTCCGGCCTGGCGCGCATTCCCGTCTACGAGCCCGATATCGGCCTGACCCGTCTGGAAACGCGGCGCGTCAGCCGCGCCGCCGCCGACCAGCGTCGCGGTCGCGCGGGCCGCACCGAGCCGGGCATCTGCTACAGGCTCTGGGACGAGGGCGGGACCGGCGCGCTGGAGCCGTTCGCGCGGCCGGAAATCCTCTCGGCCGATCTCGCGCCCTTGCTGCTGGATTGCGCCGCCTGGGGCGTCAGCGACCCGACGCGGCTGGCTTTTCTCGATTCTCCGCCGGCGCCCGCGCTCAAGGAAGCCCGCGCTTTGCTGCTCGGCCTGCACGCGCTCGATGCCGATGGGCGGATCACCCCCGAGGGCCGGGCGCTGCAGGCGCTGCCGTTGCCGCCGCGCCTGGCCCGCATGGTCATGGTCGCCGCCGGATTAGGGCAGGCCGGGCCGGCGGCCGAGCTGGCCGCGCTGCTGGTCGAGCGCGGGCTGGGCGGGGATGCGATCGATCTCACCGAGCGGGCCGAGCGCTTCGCCCGCGAGCGCGGCGGCCGCGCCGCCGATATGCGTCGGCTCGCCGAGGGCTGGGCCCGCACCGCCAGGCAGACCGCGGCGGGCGGAGAAAGCCGCGATGTCAGCACGGGATTCCTGCTGGCGCTGGCCTATCCCGAGCGCATCGCTAGGACGCGCAATCCCGGTTCGGGGCAGTATCTGCTGGCCAATGGCCGTGGCGCGGCTCTGGAGCCGGGCCAGAGGCTGGCGCGCGAACCCTGGCTCGTGGTCGCCGAGCTGACCGGCGTCGCCCAGCAGGCCCGCATCCAGGCGGCGGCGGCGTTCACCGAGGATGAGCTCGACGCGCTCGCAAGCGCAGGGCTTGGCGCCTACGCGGTCGAGGATCGCAGCGAGACCGGTTTCGACCGCCCCTCGCGGGCGCTGCGCACCCGGGCGCTGCGGCGCTACGGCGCGCTGCTGCTGGCGGAGCGACCCCTGCCGGCCGATACCTCGGCGCAAGGCGCGCGCATTCTGGCGCAGGGTCTCGCCGCGCTAGGCATCGGCCTGCTGCCCTGGACGAAGGGACAATTGCAGCTGCGCGAGCGAGTCGCCTTCCTGCGCGCCGCCTCCGGCGACGGCGCGGACAATCCCTGGCCCGACCTGTCCGACGAGGCCCTGGCGCAGAGCGCGACAGAGTGGCTGGCGCCGCATCTGGAAGGACGCGCCTCGCTCACGGCGATCCGGCCGGATGATCTCGACGCCGCGCTGGCCGCCCTGCTGCCCTGGGACTTGAAACGGCGGCTCGATCAGGAGGCCCCGACCCATTTCACTGCCCCGACTGGCTCCAGCCTCGCCGTAGACTATGCCGCTGAGGCCGGCCCGACCATTGCGGTGCGGGTACAGGAGCTGTTCGGGCTGTCGATCCACCCGGCTCTGGCGGGCGGGCGAGTGCCGCTGGTGCTCGCTCTGCTCTCGCCCGGCCACAAGCCGATCCAGATCACCCGCGACCTGCCCGGCTTCTGGCGCGGCTCCTGGGCGGCGGTGAAATCCGAGATGAAGGGGCGCTATCCGCGCCATCCCTGGCCCGACGATCCGGCGGCGGCCCCGCCGACGACGCGGGCGAAGCCGCGGGGGACGTGAGGCGCGGGTCGTTGTGCTGGCGAGTTGCGCGCCTGATTCGCGACAAGGTCGCCTCCGGCGAATACGCCAGCGAAAGCGCGGTCATAGAGGATGGCGTTCTGAGCCTGGAAACGCAGCGGGAGGCGGATGCCTGGCTTCGGTCTCAGATGGCTCCAGCCTATGATTCCTACCGCCGCGACCCGGCTTCGGCACGCCCTGCGGAGGAGATCTTCGCTGGCGTCGAGGCGCGTTATCGCGCCAGCCGCTCGGACCGGTGAAGGCCTATCGCGTCGTCATTGCCGTCGAAGCAGCCCAAGACCTGGATTCATTGTACGCCTATATCGCCGACAGATCCGGCGAGGCCGTGGCCCAGCGCTTCACAGCGAGATTGCGCGATTATTGCCTTGGTGTGGCTATCGCGCCTCGTCGTGGAGCCAAACGAGACGATCTGCTGGCGGGG
>JBKBRD010000008.1:0-6936 GCA_046292405.1 Allobosea sp.
TCTGGTGCTGGAAGGCGGACCGCAGGAGCGCCTGTCGGAGGGCAGCGAAGCGCGGCTGCTGATGGGCGTCGGCGCCCGCGCCATCGCCGCGCGCGTCGGCGGGGCGCGTCGTCTGCTCAGCCTCGATTCCATGCCGGTCGCCGTCTCCCGCACCGTCGACCTGCGCGATGCGAGCTGGTTCGGGGCCATCGGCGATGCGCTCGCCATTCTGGTCAACCCGCCGAGCGAGACGCCGATCCGCGTCATCGGCCAGGCGATGGGCAGCGCCGATTTCGTCGAGATGGTGCTGGACGAGGCGCCGCTACGCCGGGCGATGGTGACCTTCTCCACGAATATCCTGCTGCTTTCGCTGGTGATTTCCGGTCTCACCGCCGGTCTCGTCTACCTCGCCCTCAACTGGATGATCGTCGGGCCGATCCGCCACCTCGCCGCCAATGTGATGGAATTCGAGATCGAGCCCGAGAACCCGCGCCGGATCATCGAGCCGTCGCAGCGCGCCGACGAAATCGGCGAGGCCGAGCGCGCGCTGGCGCGAATGCAGATGACGCTCGCCGACGAATTGCGCGCCAAGAAACACCTGGCCGAGCTCGGCCTCGCCGTCAGCAAGATCAACCACGACCTGCGCAACATGCTTGCCGCCGCCCAGCTGATGTCGGACCGGCTGGTCGATACGCGCGACGCCAAGATCCGCCGCTTCGCGCCCCGGCTGATCGCCACGCTCGACCGGGCCATCGAGTTCTGCCAGGCCACGCTGGCCTATGGCCGCGCCGCGGAGGCGACGCCGGTGCTGCGCGATGTCGCGGTGCGCCAGCTGGTGGCCGAACAGGCGGAAATGCTCGGGCTGCCCGATAATCGGCAGGTGCAGTTCGTCAACGAGGTTCCCGCCGAGCTGATCGCAGCCTGCGATCCCGACCAGATGGCGCGCGTGCTGCTCAACCTGATGCGCAATTCCGTGCAGGCGCTGACGCAGGCCGGAGCGGAGAACGGCGCAGCGCCAATGCTCGTGGTCAAGGCGCAATCCGTGGACGGGATGCTGCATCTGCGCGTCGCCGACAACGGCCCAGGCGTGCCCGAGCGGGCGCGCGCCAATCTGTTTCAGGCCTTTCGCGGCTCGGTCAGCCCCGGCGGGACGGGGCTGGGCCTGGCCATCGCGGCGGAGCTGGTGCGGCTGCATGGCGGCACGATCGCGCTCGAGCCGTCCGAGGTCGGGGCCGTGTTCAAGGTGACGCTGCCGGCGCGGCGCCAGAGCGCCAACTGAGACTTGCGCGCCGGCTACTGGCTGGCCCAGATCACGCGGGCCATGAAGGCGATCTCTCCCAGAGCGAGCGTGCGGTCGGGATGCTCGGGGTTGAGCGAGGCGAGCTCCACCGTCTTGGCGGTCTGGCGCTTCAACTGCTTGGCGAGCACCTCGCCCTCGACCGTCTTGACCACGACCCTGTCGCCGCGCCGGACCGCGGCGGTAGGCGAGACGATGATGGTGTCGCCGTCGCGGTAAAGCGGCAGCATCGAATCGCCGGCGATCTCGAGCGCATAAGCCTTGTCGTCGGCTGCGCCGGGAAAGGCGACCTCCTCCCAGCCGGAGCCGACCGGAAAGCCGCCATCGTCGAAGAAACCGCCAGAGCCGGCCTGCGCGAAGCCGATCAACGGGATGGTCCGGGCGGGGGCCGGCCCGCGCCGCATCGAGCCCATGAACTCATCCAGCGAGGCGCCGGTCGCCGTCAGGATCTTGGCGATCGATTCGGTCGAGGGCCAGCGCTCGCGGCCATCAGGCCCGATACGCTTGGAGCGGTTGAAGGTCGTGGCGTCGAGCCCGGCCTTGCGGGCGAGGCCCGAGGCTGTGAAGCCGTAACGCCCGGCAAGCGCATCGATCGCGCTCCAGATCTGGTCGTGGGACAGCACTGCGGATGCCTCGCGCCTGCGACAAAGGGGATAAGACTAGGAAATATCCCCTATCGTTTGAGACTGCAATCCGAATTTCGCCAGGCTCCGGTTTTGGTTTGCCGGCGGATGCGGCCAGAGGCTATGTCGGTCCAGCAGTCGCCGGGAGGGTCGCATTCGATGTCGCTCATCTACAAGATCTGTCCGGAGGCGCTTTGGCGCGAGGCCGAAATCGACGGCCGCTTCATCGGCGCTCCCGTCGATCTCGCCGATGGTTACATTCACTTCTCGACCGGTTCGCAGGTGAGGGAAACCGCCGAGCGACATTTCCGCGGGCAGCGCGATCTGCTGCTGATCGCGGTCGATCCGACAAGGCTCGGGCCGGCGCTGCGCTACGAGCCCTCGCGCGGGGGGCACTTGTTCCCGCATCTCTACGGCACGCTCGCCACGGCCGGCATAGGCTGGGTCCAGCCCCTGGCCATGCTGGCCGACGGCGCCCATCTGATCCCGGAGGATGTCGCGTGATCGACAGTCTGTTCAATCTGGCGCGCCCGTTGATCCACCGGCTCGACGCGGAGACGGCGCATCGCATGACCGTCGCCGCGCTGGCGGCTGCGCCGCGGCTGTCGGCGCCGCCTGACGATTCCGTGCTGGCGACGCAGGCCTTCGGCCTGTCCTTCGCCAATCCCGTCGGTCTTGCGGCCGGCTTCGACAAGCATGCCGAGGCGATCGACGGCGCGCTGGGGCTCGGCTTCGGCTTCGTCGAGGTCGGCGGGGTGACGCCGCTGCCGCAGCCGGGCAATCCGAAACCGCGCGTCTTCCGGCTGCTCGAGGACGAGGCGGTGATCAACCGCTACGGCCTCAACAGCGAGGGGATGGAGGTGGTGGGGCAACGGCTGGCGGCGCGACGCGAGCGTGGCGGCATCGTCGGCGTCAATCTCGGCGCCAACAAGGACTCGGCCGACCGCGCCGCCGATTATGCGACGCTGACGCGCCGGCTGGCCCCGGTGGCGGATTTCCTCACCATCAACGTCTCCTCCCCCAACACGCCGGGCCTGCGCGATCTGCAGGCGGAGGCGGCGCTGGACGATCTGGTGGCGCGGGCGCTCGAAGCGCGCGACGAAGCGACGGCGCGCAGCGGCCGGCGGACCCCGATGCTGATCAAGATCGCGCCCGATCTCACTTTGCCTGAGCTCGACGGGATGGTCGCCGTGGCCCGCCGCCGGGCGATCGACGGCATGATCGTCGCCAACACCACCATCGCGCGCCCCCCGAGCCTGCGCAGTTCGGCCCGCGGCGAAACCGGCGGGCTATCGGGCCGGCCGCTGTTCAAGCCCTCGACCCAGGTGCTGGCGCAGACCTTCCTGCGCGTCGAGCGGCAATTCCCGCTCGTCGGCGTCGGCGGCGTCGATTCGGCGGCCAGCGCCTTCGCCAAGATCAGGGCCGGCGCCGATCTCGTGCAGTTCTATTCCGCCATGGTCTTCCATGGCCCCGGGCTGGCGCAGACGATCAAGACCGGGCTCGTCGCCGAAACCCGCCGGGCCGGCGCGGCGCGCCTCGCCGATCTCGTCGGGCGCGACGCGGAGCTGATCGCCCGCGGCGAGGGGCTGTAATGACCGGCGGCGTCAGCGGCGCGCGGCGAACAGCCTGGCCAGCAGCCAGACCGGCACGACGATCAGCGCGCCGCCGATCAGCCATTGGCCGACCTCTTCAAGCGCGCCGAAGCCGAGACTGCTAAGCGAACGCAGGAAGCGAACGGCGGCGTCATACAGCCCCCAGGGGGACAGGCCGAGAAACGCCATCGCCGCGCCGACGAGCAGCGAGATGAAGAGCAGGCGGACGAGAACGCCAAGCGGCGACCCGCCCAGGAAGCGTTCGACCGAACCGTTCGCCATGGGGATGAACTCCTGATGCGCCGACAGCCATAATGCATCGCGCCGGCAAGTAAAATACGGTCGGCCGGGCGAGGCTCGGCCGTTGCTCTAGCCCCAGTCCAGCCCTCATCCTGAGGAGCTGCGAAGCAGCGTCTCGAAGGATGGTCCAGTGGGCGGTTCTCGAGCGATCTGGAGCATCCTTCGAGACGCGCCTGCGGCGCTCCTCAGGATGAGGGCTCATTGGCGTCCGCCCCGGTGAATGACGGCTGAACGGCGTTCAGATGGTGGCGGAAGCCCCGGTCGTGGCCCAGGCCGTGCCGGCGATCTTCGAGGCCGCGATCACGGCTTGCGTGCGGCTGTCGACGTTCAGCTTGGTCAGGATGGCCGAGACATGCGCCTTGACCGTGGCCTCGGAGACGCCGAGCTCATAGGCGATCTGCTTGTTCAGCAGCCCTTCCGACAACATCATCAGCACCCGCACCTGCTGCGGCGTCAGCGTCGAAAGCCGCCGCACCATGTCGGCGACCTCCGCATCGACGGGGGCGGACAGGTCGATGCCCGGCGGCGTCCAGACGCCTCCGTCGAGCACGGCGCGGATCGCCTCGCCCATCTGGGCGACATCGGCCGTCTTCGGCAGGAAGCCGAGCGCGCCGAATTCGATGCAGCGCCGGATCACGGCCGGATCGTCATTGGCGGAGACGACGATGACCGGGACTTCCGGGTGATCGGCGCGCAGGAAGAGCAGGCCGGAAAAGCCCTGCACGCCCGGCATCGTCAGATCCAGCAGCACGAGGTCGGCGTCGCCGCCTGCATTCAAGGCCTCGGTCAGCGAATCCAGCGAACCGACCTCGCTGACATCGGCGCCTTCCAGCGCGCTGGATACCGCCTGGCGCAGAGCGCCCCGAAAGAGCGGGTGGTCGTCCGCGATCACGATCCGCGTCGAAGGCTGCCGATTCATAGGACCCGATCCTCGCGAAGGCCGCCACTCTGCATCAGCAACCCGGCGCAGCTCAAGGGCCGTCCATGCTTTCGCATGCCAGGACCGGCAGGAGGCCGACACGGTCGTCCGCGAAGCGCGACATCACCGTCGAAGCCATTGCTGCAACGCAGCACAATACGCAAGCCCTTGCGACGGGCCTTGCGCCTTAAGGATAGGCCGGGGCCCGCGGGGAGCATCGCTACCGCCCCGCGCGCCCCGGCCTGGAAGCAATCGGCTCAGCCTGCGAGGAAGCTGACGAGATCGCCGTTGAGCCTGTCTTTATGCGTGATGAAGAGGCCGTGCGGGGCGCCCTCATATTCGCTGAGCGTCGCGCCGGGGACCAGCTTGACGGCCTCGCGGGCGGAGATGTCGATCGGCACGGTCTGGTCGTCGTCGCCATGGATGATCAGCGTCGGCCGGTCGAATTTCGGTAGGTCCGAGCGGAAATCGGTTTCGGAGAAGGCGCGCACGCAGTCCAGCGTCGCCTTGGGCGAAGCCTTCAGCGCATGCATCTGCGCCCAGTCCAGCATCTCCGCCGAGACGGCCGCGTTGAGCAGGCTGACGCCGAAGAAGCTGCGGCCGAAATCGGAGAGGAAATGCGGCCGGTCCTCGGTCAAACCCTCGACCATCTCGTCGAAGACCGAGCGCGGCGCGCCGTTCTCGTGCTCCGGAGTCTTGAGCAGATAGGGCGTCACGGCCGAGACCAGCACCGTCTTGTCGAGCCGGCTCGTCCCATGGCGGCCGATATAGCGGGCGATCTCGCCGCCGCCCATCGAGAAGCCGACCAGCGACACGCGCTGCAGATCGAGTTGCTCGATCAACGCCTTCAGATCGTCGGCGAAGGTGTCGTAGTCATAGCCTGACCAGGTCTGCTCGGAGTGACCGAAGCCGCGGCGATCATAGGTGATGACCCGCATCCCGGCCTCGACCAGCGCAGGGACCTGATATTCCCACATGTCGCCGTTGAGCGGCCAGCCGTGGATCAGGATGACGGGTTTGCCGGCGCCGGCGTCGCGGTAAAAAATCTGCGCGCCGTCATTGGCTTTGATGAAGGGCATGAGCGGTCTCCGAAGTTCGATAGGGCAGTTGCCTCAGAGAACGAGCCCCGGCCTGTTCGGTTTCCTGACCTCACGGAATATTCAGCGCGCGGGGCATCAATTGCTGGCCGGCCCTGAAGGCGAGCCATAGCAGCGGGACCAGGCTGCCGAGCCCCATCGTCAGCACGATCAGCAGCAAGGCGAGCAGGCGCGAAGCCTCGAAGCGCCAGATCACGATGCTGGAGACCAGGAAGGCGCTGTAGAGATCGATCAGCGTGACCATGCCCCAGGGATCGTTGGCAATCTTGGCGAAGCTCGCGCTGAAGGAGGCGGTCGCGCCGGCCCAGACGATGGCGGCGGCGAGGATGGCGGCGGCGGCAAGGCAGGCAAGGCGTAGCGGGGTCATGGCGATCTCCTTCAGGCGGCGCCAGGGGGAAGCAGTTGCTCCAGCGCCTCGATGCGGTCGGCCTCCGCCGGCGGCTTGTCCCAGCGGATGCGGTTGATGCGGGGGAAGCGCATGGCGACCCCGGATTTATGGCGCGTCGAGCGCTGTAGCCCTTCGAAAGCGACCTCGAAGACCAGGCCGCCGTCACGGCCGTGGCGGACCTCGCGGACCGGGCCGAAGCGGTTCAGCGTGTGCTTGCGGACATAGCGGTCGAGCTCGACCAGCTCCTCGTCGGTGAAGCCGAAATAGGCTTTGCCGACCGGCACCAGCTCCTCGCCCGCCTCGCCCTTGCGCCAGACGCCGAAGGTGAAGTCGGAATAGAAGGAGGAGCGCTTGCCATGGCCGCGTTGGGCGTACATCAGCACGCAATCGACGAGCCTGGCCTCGCGCTTCCATTTCCACCAATAGCCCTTGGGCCGGCCCGGCAGATAAGGCGCATCGCGGCGCTTGATCATGCAGCCCTCGACCGCTTCCGCATCGGCGCCCGCCCCCGCCGAAGCCGGGTCGGCGCGGGCGGCGGCAAGCGCCTCCCAGCTTGCGAACGCGATTTCCGGCGAAATGTCGAAGCGGCCGGCCCCGAGGCGGGACAGGAACGCCTCGAGCCGCTGTCGTCGCTCGGCGAGCGGCAGCGCGCGGATATCCTCCTGCCCATCGACCAGCAGATCATAGACGCGGATATGGGCGGGATGCTCGGCCAGCATCTTGGCCGTCACGGTCTTGCGG
>JBKBRD010000008.1:7580-27368 GCA_046292405.1 Allobosea sp.
TCCGCTCGATCCCCACATCAGCGCAACCGTTTCGGAGAGGTCGCCGACATAATCGTAGGACAGGGCAAACAGCACGGGATCGGTGCGTTCCGCGATCAGGGCCCGGATCAGCCCCGCCTTGGCGTTGCGGAAGACCAGCCCGCCGGTCATCGCCGCCAATGCCAGACCGCGATCCGGGTCGGGCGTGGTGCGCAGGTAATCGGCGATCAGCGCCAGCTTGGCGTTGCGGCGCGGTTCATAGGCGAGGCGGTCGAGCAGCCAGGCGAAGCGGTTCATGAAGCGGCTCCGGCGCCGGCTGCGTCGCCCGCCGCACTCTCCGGCTCGGCCTCGCCCTCATCGCCATAGCCGACGAGATGCAGCGGCTTGGCCTTCAGACCGACGGTGCCGCACCAATGCGCCAGCGCGTCGGCCTCGCCATGGGTGACCCAGATCTCGCCCGCCCCGACCTCCCGGATCGTCGCCTGGAGATCGCGCCAATCGGCGTGGTCGGAAATGATCAGCGGCAGTTCGACGCCCTTCTGCCGGGCCCGCGCCCGCACCCGCATCCAGCCGGAGGCGAAGGCGGTGACGGGATCGGGAAATTTCCGCGCCCAGAGGTCCTGGATGGCGCTGGGCGGGCAGATCACGATCTCGCCGCCCAGGCTCTTGCGCTCGGCGGCGACGACCTTGCGCGTCTCGCCCAGCACCGCGCCCTCAGTCGCGTAGAACTCCGTCAGCTTCTCCATCGCCCCGTGCAGATAGAGCGGGCGCTCATAGCCGGCCTCGCGGATCAGGGCCATCACACGCTGCGCCTTGCCCAGCGAATAGGCGCCGACGATATGGGTGCGGTCAGGGAAAAGCCTGACGGATTCCAGCAGCTTGGCGACTTCGGCATGGGCCGGCGGGTGGGCGAAGACCGGCAGGCCGAAGGTCGCCTCGGTGATGAAGACATCGCAGGGAACCGGCTCGAAACCGGCGCAGGTCGGGTCGCGCTCGCGCTTGTAGTCGCCGGAGACGACGATGCGCAGGCCGCGGCATTCGACTACGATCTGGGCCGAGCCCAGCACATGGCCAGCGGGCACGAAGCTGAAAGCGACCTCGCCGATGCGGGTGACCTCGCCGGGCACGGCGGTCTGTCGCGTTTCCGTAAAGCTCTCGCCGTAGCGTAGCGCCATGATCGCGAGGGTTTCGCGGGTGGCGAGGACAGCGCCGTGCCCCGCCCGCGCATGGTCGGAATGGCCATGGGTGATCAGCGCCCGCGCCACTGGGCGCACGGGGTCGATATGGATGTCAGCGGGCGGGCAAAACAGGCCGGCCGGCGTCGGGATCAGCAGTTCGGAGGGACGCATCATCTGGCCAGCACCTCCCACCTCAGATAGACCGGCGGGCATGATCGAAAAGGGCTCGCCCCAGCATTTCGCCAGTTCCGGCGACGTCACGCTCGACCGCCGCTACGCGTGGGCGAAGGCGGCGCTCGACGAGGGCGACGCTGCGGCATGCGTCGAGATCCTCGACCAGACGCTGGCTCAGGCCTTTCACTTCACCGCCGCCTGGCATCTGTACGGGCTCGCCCAGGAGAGCCTCGGCCATCATGAAGAAGCCGCCACCGCCTGGCGGCAATGCCTGACGCTGGACCCGAACGACCATTTCGGCGCGCGGATGGATCTCGCCCGGATCGGCGCCATGGCGGCTGAAGAGGCGACATCGGAAAACTTCTCCGGGGTTCTGTTCGATGGCTATGCCGAGCGGTTCGACAGCCATCTGGTCGGGACGCTGCGATACAACGCGCCGACCCTTCTGAAGGATGCATTGGCTCGCTCCTGTCATGAGGCTGGGCGGCAGCCGACCTTCGCAACGGTCTATGACCTCGGCTGCGGCACTGGTTTGATGGGCGCGGCCCTGCGCGAGCAGACCCGCTTCCTCGCCGGCTGCGACGTCTCCCCGCGCATGATCGAGCAGGCGCGGGCGAAGCGGCGCGCCGATGGCGAGCCGCTTTACGACAAGCTCGCCGTGGCCGGGCTGACCGCCTTCCTGACCAGCCGGCCCGACTCCTCCGCCGATCTGCTCGTCGCCGCCGATGTCTTCGTCTATCTCGGCGATCTCGCGCCGGTTTTTGCGCAGAGCGCCCGCGTGCTGACCGCTGACGGGCTGCTCGCCTTCACCGTGCAAAACCATGCCGGGGAAGGCGTGGTCGTCGGTCCCGACCGGCGCTTCGCCCATGCCGAGGCCTGGCTGCGGCAGGCTCTTGCCCGCGCCGGTCTTGCGCCGCGCCTCGTCGCGGCGGCGAGCACGCGAGAGGATCGCGGGCTGCCAGTGCCGGGGCTGATCGTCGTGGCGCGGCGCGTCCAATAGCCAAATATGCGCAGTTTGTGTTATTCTCGGGCGACTGCATGCAGGAGGATGTCATGAACGTATCGATCGGCCCCCGCTGGGAAAAGTTCGTCTCGAAGGCCGTCGAGACCGGCCGCTACGGCTCTGCCAGCGAAGTGGTGCGCGAAGGCCTGCGCCTGGTCGAGGAACGCGAGGCCAGGCTGCAGGCGCTGAGGGAGAGCCTAGACTCGGCGATCGCGGAAGACACATGGCATAGTGCTGAACATGTCGAGGCGACCGTGTCCGCGACGCTCGACAAGGCGTTCGGCAGGCGCAAGAGCCAAATGAAATGAGGCGCCTCGTCTATTCGGCTCGCGCGCTCGCGGATTTGGAAGAGATTGCGCACTTTGTCGCGCAAGCGAGCGAGAACCGCGAGATTGCCGATCGCTTCCTTGCTCAACTCACAGGGAAGTGCGCGTCTATCGCGCGGACGGCAGCCACGATCGGCCGCCCGCGCGGTGAACTGCGATCCGATATGCGTAGCCTCGCTTCAAGCAACTATCTCGTCTTCTTTCGTTATGAGGAGGAGGCCGTCCAGATCGTTCGACTGATCGAACGCCACCGCGACGTCGCAGGCCAGTTCGACGAAGACGCCGACTGACCTCGCCATTCCCCTCGCGGGGCGGAGCGCCTATCTCTCAGCGGGATGACAGCCCTCCCCGCTTTGCCGCCCGCCTTCTCCGCCTGGTTCGCCAGCCGCGGCTGGCAGGCGCGGCCGCATCAGCTCGCCCTGCTGGAGGAAGCCCGCGCCGGCCGCTCGACGCTGCTGGTCGCCCCCACCGGCGCCGGCAAGACCCTGGCCGGCTTCCTGCCCTCGCTGGTCGAGCTGACCGAGCGTTCGCCGCTCGGCATCGCCAAGGGCGAGCGCAGCCTGCACACGCTCTACATCTCGCCGCTGAAGGCGCTGGCCGTCGACATCGCGCGCAATCTCGAAGCGCCGATCCGCGAGATGGGGCTGCCGGTCTCGGTCGAGACCCGTACCGGCGACACCTCCGCCGCCAAGCGCACGCGACAGATCCAGCGCCCGCCCGACATTCTGCTGACGACGCCCGAACAGCTGGCGCTGCTGGTGTCGCATCGCGACGCCGCGCCGTTCTTCGCAGGGTTGCGCCGGATCGTGCTCGACGAGCTGCATGCGCTCGTCACCTCGAAACGCGGCGACCTGCTGTCGCTCGGCCTGGCCAGGCTGCGGCAGCTGGCGCCCGGCGTCAGCGCGGTCGGCTTGTCGGCCACGGTGCGCGCGCCGGAGGATCTGCAGCGCTATCTCGGCGGGGCCGAGACTCCCGCCGGCCTCGTCACCGTCAGGGGCGGGGCCAGCCCGCGCATCGGCATTCTCGAAACCGACGCCCGGCTGCCGATCGCGGGGCACACCACGGCGCACGCGATGCGCGAGATCTACAGCGCGATCGCCGCGCACAAGCTGACGCTCGTCTTCGTCAATACGAGGATGCAGGCGGAATTCGCCTTCCAGGCGCTGTGGAGCATCAATGACGACAATCTCCCGATCGCGCTGCATCACGGTTCGCTCGACGCCACGCAGCGGCGCAAGGTCGAGGCGGCGATGGCGGAGGGCCGGCTGAAGGCGGTGGTCTGCACCGCCACGCTCGATCTCGGCATCGATTGGGGCGATGTCGATCTCGTCGTCAATCTCGGCGCGCCCAAAGGCGCAAGCCGGCTGATGCAGCGCATCGGCCGGTCCAACCACCGGATGGACGAGCCCTCGCAGGCGCTGCTCGTGCCCTCCAACCGCTTCGAGCTGCTGGAATGCCGGGCCGCGCTGGAGGCGGTGGCGGAGGCGGCGCAGGACACGGCGCCGGCGCGCATCGGCGCGCTCGACGTGCTGGCCCAGCATGTCCTGGGCATCGCCTGCTCGGACGGGTTCGACGCCGACGCGCTCTACCGGGAAATCCGCACCGCCTCGCCCTATGCCGGGGTCAGCCGGGCGGATTTCGACGCGGTGGTGCATTTCGTCGCCACTGGCGGCTATGCGCTCGCCTCCTATGAGCGCTTCGCCAAGCTGCGGCAGGATGGCAAGGGGCTTTGGCGCGCCAGCCATGCCCGCGTCATCCAGCAATATCGCATGAATGTCGGCACAATCGTCGAATCCAGCATGCTCAAGGTCCGCCTCTCCCGCCAGCGGGCGACGCGGCCGGGGCAGCCCAAGCTGGCGACGCGCGGCGGTCGCATCCTCGGCGAGGTCGAGGAGTATTTCGCCGAGACGCTGACGCCGGGCGACACCTTCATCTTCGCCGGCGAGGTGCTGCGCTTCGAGGGGATCAGCGAGAACGAGGCGCTGTGCTCGCGCGCGCCGCCCGGGACCGACCCGAAGATCCCCTCCTATGCGGGGGGCAAGTTTCCGCTCTCGACCTTTCTGGCCGCGCGCGTGCGCAAGCTGCTCGCCAGCCCCGACGAATGGGCCGCGCTGCCAGATGAGGTTTCGTCCTGGCTGCACGCCCAGCGGCTGAAATCGCGCCTGCCGAAGCCCGGCGAATTGCTGGTCGAGACCTTTCCGCGCGCCGGGCGGTTCTACCTCGTCGCCTACCCGTTCGAAGGCCGCCTCGCCCACCAGACGCTCGGCATGCTGCTGACGCGACGGCTGGAGCGGGCGCGGATGAAGCCGCTCGGCTTCGTCTGCAACGATTACGGCATCGCCGCCTGGGGCCTCGCCGATATGAGCGCGGCGATCGGGCGCGGGGCGCTGTCGCTCGACGAGCTGTTCGCGCAGGACATGCTGGGCGACGATCTCGAGGAATGGCTGGCGGAATCGGCGCTGATGAAGCGCACCTTCCGCGCCTGCGCCATCATCGCCGGGCTGATCGAGCGTCGCTTTCCGGGACAGGAGAAGAGCGGCCGGCAGGTGACCATGTCGACCGACCTGGTCTATGACGTGCTGCGCCGGCACGAGCCGGAGCATGTGCTGCTGAAGGCCGCACGCGCCGACGCCGCGACAGGCTTGCTCGATATCCAGCGACTGGGTCAGATGCTGACACGAATCAGCGGCGAGATCGTGCATCAGCCGCTGGAGCGCGTTTCGCCGCTGGGAGTCTCGGTGATGCTCGAGATCGGGCGCGAGGCGGTCTATGGCGAGGCGGCCGACGATATTCTGGCGGAGGCGGAAGCGGTGTTGATCGAAGAGGCGATGGCGTGACCTTGGCGATGGCGGCGGATGGCGCCGAGGCGCAGCGCGTCGTCATGCTCGGCCGGCTGGCGCTGGCGCCCGATGTCTCCGGCGCGCTCTGGCTGCCGCAGGAGCGCACGCTGGTGGTGGCCGATCTGCATCTCGAGAAGGGCTCGGCCTATGCCAGCCGCGGCGTCTTCCTGCCGCCCTATGATTCGGCCGCGACCCTGGCCGCATTGAGCGCCGCCGTGCTGCGGCACAGGCCGCGCCGCGTCATCGCGCTCGGCGACAGTTTTCACGATGTGCAAGGCCAGGCCCGGCTGGCCGCCGAGTCTCTGGCTACGTTGCGAGCCCTGCAGCAGGGGCGCGACTGGCTCTGGATCACAGGCAATCACGACCGCAGCATCGCCCCGGCGATGGGCGGCGACAGCGCGGCGGAGATCGAGATCGCCGGCGTCTGTCTGCGGCACGAGCCCTCGGCGCGGCCCCCTGGCCCGGAGATCGCCGGCCATCTTCACCCTGTGGCGAAGCTGCGGCTGCGCGGCCGGGCGCTGCGGCGGCGCTGCTTCGCGCTGTCGGCGCTGCGCTGCGTCATGCCGGCGATGGGCGCCTATGCGGGCGGGCTGAACCTGCGCGACCGCGCCTTCCGCCCTCTGTTCGACCAGGGCATGAGCGCGCATATGCTGGGCGACGGCCGTGTCTTCCGCATCGACCCGCGGCTGCTGCTGCCGGATTAGAGATTTTCGACGCTGATGTGACAGGCAGCGTCCATGGCGGGTTGCGTCGGCGGTGGGCTTGTGGCATCAGGACGCCGCTTCGGAACGACGCCCGGCGCCCGCCCAGCCTCACGGCCCGGTCGGCGCTCATCGGCTGACGATCCTGCTGCGGTAGCTCAGTGGTAGAGCACTCCATTGGTAATGGAGAGGTCGAGAGTTCAATCCTCTCTCGCAGCACCAGCCCCAGACGCCTCATCTGCGGGTTCGAGGGTTCCGCCCGTCCAGCCTAGAAGATGTGCGAGGGAGCGGCGCGGGGCCAGCCCCCCTGCCGGCGGCTCAGGCTCGGCGCCGGTTGCGGCAGGCCGTCTTTCTTCAAGCCGTCCACGTCTTGATCATCATCAACCCGCGGATGTTTTGCGGCTTGTAAGCTTGCCCTGCACTGTCGTTGCGAGGGGTGTCCGGGATGAGCGCGCGCGCGGAAATCGTCGAGTTTCTGGCGTCTCGGCATGGTTTCGGCAGCGATGGCGGCTGCAAGACCGTCGTCACCCATATCTCGACGGTGCTGCTCATCGGCGAGCGCGCCATCAAGCTGAAGCACCCGGTGCGCCTGCCCTATCTCGATTTCTCGACGCCCGAGCGCAGGCTGCAGGCCTGCCTGGACGAGTTGCGCCTGAACCGGCGGACCGCGCCCACGCTCTACCGCGCCGTCCACCGCATTACCCGCGAGGCCGATGGTCGCCTGGCGCTGAACGGGCAAGGCCGCCTCGAGGATGCGGTGGTGGAGATGGCGCGCTTCGACGAGCGGACGCTGTTCGACCGGCTGGCGCGGGAGGGGCGGCTGTCGCTGGACGATGCCGACGCTCTGGCGAAGGCGATCGCCGCCCTGCACGGCGACGCGCAGCCCGTGGCCGGCGCCGGGGCGGAGCGCATGGCCCGGGTGCTCGCGCTCAATGAAACCGCGCTGCGCGACGTTGCGCTGTTTGGCCCTTGCGAGGTCCAGCCCATCATCCTCGCCTGCAGACAGGAACTCGAACGGCTGCAGGAACGGCTCGACCAGCGCGCCCGCGCCGGCTTTGTCCGCCGCTGCCATGGCGATCTGCATTTGCGCAACATCTGCAAGGTCGACGGCGCGCCGACCCTGTTCGATTGCCTCGAATTCAGCGAAGAGCTCGCCACCACCGACATCCTCTACGATCTCGCCTTCGTGCTGATGGATCTCTGGCGGCGCAAGCTGCCGGTCCACGCCAACACGCTGTTCAACCGCTATGTCGACGAAACCGGCGATGAGGCAGGGGCGGCGCTGCTGCCCTTCTTCATGGCCGTGCGCGCCATGGTGCGCGCCCATGTCACCGCCGCCGAAATCGGCGCGACCGAACTGTCCTGCGCCTGGATCCGCTCGGAGGCGCGCAGCTATCTCGCGCTGGCGCGGGATCTGCTGGCGATCAGGCCGGCGAGCCTCGTCGCCATCGGCGGCTTCTCCGGCTCGGGAAAATCCTCCGTCGCGACGCGGATCGCCCCGCAGATCGGCCCGGCGCCCGGCGCGCGCATCCTCGCCAGCGACCGCATCCGCAAACACCTGTTCGGCGTGCCCGCGGAGACGCCGCTGGGGGCGGAGGCCTATGCGCCCGCGCTTTCGGAAACCGTCTACGAAACCGCCCTCGCCTGCGCCGACATCGTTCTGGCTGCGGGGCATGCGGTGATCTGCGAGGCGGTCTTCGACAGACCGTCGGCGCGCGCCGCCGTCGAGACGCTGGCGCAGCGCCGCGGCGTGCCCTTCCGGCCGCTCTGGCTCGAGGCTCCGGCCGATCTGCTGATGCGGCGCGTGGCCGCCCGCCGACACGATCCGTCGGACGCGACGCCGGAGGTGGTGATGTCGCAGCTCGCGAAGCCGACGCCGCCGCATGATTGGCCAAGGCTTTGCACCACGGGCGATCTCGAAACGGTTTGCGAAGCCGCGCAGCTGGCGACCGATGTGCAGGTGACGATCAGCTTGGCCGCGCCTTGCGCCCAGATGCGCATTCCTTCGCGCGCGCTCGCGCCGCTGACCTGCGCCCGCGCCCTCGCCAAGGTCGAAGCCCGGCCGCCAAGCGGCGCCAGAACGGTGGGCGCCGACGGGTTGCTGCGCGCCGGGGCGACGCCGACCGTGCTTTCGCTCGTCGAGGAAACCGACCGCCGCCCGGGGTCGCCGCGGCCAAGACCGCCCGGCTGACGCGCGAGGCTCTCCAACAACGCGCCGACGCTGCAGCTGCCGTCGGCAGGAGTTGCCGGCGGCCCGGCGGCCGCGACACAGCGCCTCAAAAAGGCGGGCATGGAATGGAGACGGGCTGGCGCCTTGTCGGGCCGGCCCTGCCAGCGCGTTGGCCGCCCCTTGGACTGGACACGCTGGAGCGCGCGCCGATCAGCCTGATTCATGCTGATCGGATCCGGCTTCAGGGCAGCGCGGTTTCCAGCCGCTCTTCGCCTGAATGGCCGGTGCAGTCCCTCTCGGCCGCGGTCGCCGCCTTGCGGCGCGCCGCTCTGGCCGCGCTGCGTTGCGACAGGAACTGGCGGATGCAGCGCGACAGGGTTTCCGGAGCCATGCCCAGATAATCGGCGATGTCGCGCTGAGACATCGGCGGCCGGCGCGACGCGACGCCGGCGGATTGCAGCCGGAGGTTCAACCACTCGTAGAAGTCGCGGACTTTCTCCATGGCCGAAAGATGGACGATCTTCTCGACGTGATGGGCGAGTTCCTGATAGGCGGCGGTTGCGCCGTCCAGCATTTGCGACGCGACCGCCGGAGAGGCGAACCCCTCTTCCAGCACGGCCCTGAGCGGGTAACGCTCGAGAAGCACCGGGGTCACGGCCTCGGCCGCGGTGTTGCGCAGGGTCGGGCAGATGCCGAACACGTCACCGGGCAGCAGGAACTGCACGATCTGGCGATCCCCCTGGGCGCTGTTGACTTGAAGTCGCACGCACCCGGATTGGAGCCTGTAGACGCTGTCGCTTACATCGCCCTCATCGTATATCATAAATCCTTTTGGGAATTTCGATATTGTATGCTTTATATGATGAAGCAACAAATCCGTGCTATTAGACATCACCTACCCCCTTGATCGCGTCAAAACTGTTCATTTGAAGCTTTCATTTAAGTAATGTCTAGTTAATAGTGTTTTTTATTAAAGTTTTATTTTTATGTATCCTGAGTTTATTTTTTAGCATGAGCTATTGCTAGATAGAATTGATCAGGATCAATTTTTTCACACCGATCGTAAATCGGCGCCCGCTTTTGCGATCAATGCGTCGGAGGGCGGCAATGTCTTCCTGCCCTGCGTGTTCGCCGCGTTTGTGCGGGGGCCGCTTCGTCAGCGCGGCTCGCAGATCGACTGCGGCGCAGCCCTTGGCGGCGCGGCTGCCCCCCGCCCTGAAAGCGCCCTCGGCGCCGGGACCCGGCGGGCTCTTTTTGCCGGCTCAGTCATGTGAGCGTCACCAGGCGGCTTTACGCAACGGCCGGAGCGAAAGGGCCTGGCATGAGCCGCAAGAACGTACTTCTCATCGTCGTCGATCAATGGCGGGCCGATTTCGTGCCGCATCTGCTGCGGGCGCGGGGGCGCGAGGCCTTCCTGAAGACGCCCCATCTCGACCGGCTCTGCGCCGAAGGCGTCACCTTCGCCAACCATGTCACGGCCTGCGTGCCCTGCGGCCCCGCCCGCGCCAGCCTGTTGACCGGCCTGTATCTGATGAACCACCGCGCCGTGCAGAACACGGTGCCGCTCGACCAGCGCCATTTCAATCTCGGCAAGGCGCTGCGCGCCATCGGCTACGATCCGGCGCTGGTCGGCTACACCACCTCGACGCCCGACCCGCGCGGCGCCAGCGCGAAGGACCCGCGATTCCTGGTTCTGGGCGATCTGATGGACGGGTTCCGTTCGGTCGGCGCCTTCGAGCCGAATATGGACGGCTATTTCGGCTGGGTGGCGCAGAACGGTTTTCCGCTGCCGCCAGACCGGGAGGACATCTGGCTGCCGGAGGGCGAAGACGCCGTTCCCGGCGCGACGCAGCGCCCGTCGCGCATCCCGCGGGAGCTGTCCGATTCCTCCTACTTCACCGAGCGCGCGCTGACCTATCTGAAGGGGCGGGCAGGCCAGCCCTTCTTCCTGCATCTCGGCTTCTACCGGCCGCATCCGCCCTTCGTCGCGCCGGCGCCCTACCACGCCATGTATAGCCCGCAGGACATGCCCGCCCCGGTGCGCGCCGCCACGCCGGAGGCGGAGAGCGCGCAGCACCCGCTCACCCGCTTCTATATAGACGCCATCGGCCGCGGCTCCTTCTTCCACGGCGCGGAAGGCTCCGGCGCGACGCTCGACGAGGCGGAGATCCGCCAGATGCGCGCGACCTATTGCGGGCTGATCAGCGAGATCGACGATTGTCTCGGCCAGGTCTTCGCCTATCTCGATGCGACCGGGCAGTGGGACGATACGCTGATCGTGTTCACCTCCGACCATGGCGAGCAGCTCGGCGACCATCATCTGCTCGGCAAGATCGGCTTCCATGACGAGAGCTTCCGCATCCCGCTGGTGATCAAGGATCCGAACGCCGCGCCAGGCCGCCGCGGCGCGATCGAGGAGGCTTTCACCGAAAGCGTCGACGTGATGCCGACGATCCTCGACTGGCTGGGCGGGCAGGCGCCGCGCGCCTGCGACGGCCGCTCGGTGATGCCCTTCACAACCGGCCCGGCGCCGCAGGATTGGCGAACCGAGCTGCATTACGAATATGATTTTCGCGACGTGCATTACTCGCAGCCCGAGACGGTTCTCGGGCTCGAGATGGACAGCTCCAGCCTCTGCGTTGTCCAGGATGCGCGCTACAAATATGTCCATTTCGCCGCGCTGCCGGCGCTGTTCTTCGACCTGCAGGCCGACCCGCACCAGTTCGTCAATCTGGCGGATGACCCGGCCCATGCGGCGCTGGTGCGCGACTACGCGCAGAAGGCGCTGTCCTGGCGGCTGACCCATGCCGACCGGACGCTGACCCATTTCCGCGCGACGCCGCAGGGGCTGGAAAACCGCATCTCTCCAGCGTCCGGGACATGATCAGGCCACCGTGCAGACCGGTCCCCGGCTGCCCCCGCCCTTTCGCCAACTTCTGGAGCATGACTATGACGGCCAACGGCGTTTTCGGAATTGGGATCTCCGCGCCCCAACCGCAAAGCGATCTCTCCGACCTTCCCGCCATTCTCGACCGGGTCGAGGCCATCGGCGTCGAGACGATCGAACTGCCGACCTTCGCGATGGACCTGGTCGTCGGCGGCAGGATCCGCCGCCCGCATCTCGATCTTCTGAAGCAGGCCTGCGCCGGGCGGGGCGTCGCCTACACCGCGCATGGCCCGCTGGCGATCAATTTCTTCGACGATCCCTCGCGGCTCCAGCGTCATTTCGACGTGCTTCAGGCCTCGGTCGAGGTCGCCGCCGAGATCGGCGCCCTGCATTACATCCTGCATTCCGGCATCATGCCGGTGGCTCCGGCCGAGACGATCGAGGCTGCCTATGGCCGCCAGCGCGAATGGTTGTCGCGGGCCGGCGACCTCGCCGCCGAACATGACATCGTGCTGTGCGTCGAAACGATGTTCGGCGGCTTCGCGGGCGACCGACATGCCTCGACGCCGCAGCGATTGGCGCGCGAACTGGCCAGCATCGACCACGGCCATGTCCGGGCGACGCTGGACTTCAGCCACGCCCATCTGCGGCAATCCTATTGCGGCGAGGGTTTCGTCGAGGAGGCAGCGGCGCTCGCGCCGTTCGCCCGGCATCTGCACATGCATGACAGCTTCGGCCGCGCCGACATCTTCGAGACTTGGAGCGAGAGCGAACGCCTTGCCTTCGGCCATGGCGACCTGCATCTGCCCGTCGGCTGGGGCTCGATCCCCTGGAGCGAGCTGATGGCGCAATGCGTCTTCCCGGCCGGCGTGGTGTTCAATATCGAGCTCCACCCGCGCTACTGGTACGCGGCGGAGGAATGCGTCGCCGCGACCCGGGCGCTCGCCAAAACGGCGCGCACCTCCGCGCTGCACGTTGCGGCGTGATCCCGGAGCCAGGCTGCCAGGCCTGGTCGGGCGGGTCAGCGTGAAGCCGGCTGTCATCGCGCCGGCGCTGCCGGCGCTCCTCGCAGCTGTCGGGGCGGCGCCGTGACGGCGGCTGCTTGGGGCGTCACTCCGCCGCGGACGTCACGCCGCGCAGCGCCAGATGCGGGTTCAGCGTCCGCAGCGCGTCCTCGACATCGCGCTCCTGGATCGGGCGGCCGAAGAAGAAGCCCTGGGCCTGCCTGACGCCGTTCGACTTGGCGAAGGTCAGTTGCTCCTCGGTCTCGATGCCTTCGGCGCTGGCGGTCATGCCCAGCGCCACCGCGAGCTGCGACAGCGAATTGACGATGGCGCTGCTGCTATCGTTGGCCGAGAGGCTGCGCACGAAGGACTGGTCGACCTTGACCTTGTCGAACGCGAAATCGCGGAGATGGCTCAAGCTGGAATAGCCGACGCCGAAATCATCCATGGCGATGCGGACGCCGAGCGCCCGCAAGGTGCGCAGCGTCGCGATCGAGCTTTCGGTATTGGTGAGCAGCAGGGTTTCGGTGACCTCGAGCTCCAATCGCTCCGGCGCCAGTCCGGAAGAGGCGAGTGCGCTCATCACCGTCGGGATCACCTGCTCGCGCTCGAACTGAACCGGCGAAAGGTTGACCGCCACCTTGATCGCGTCGGGCCAGGTCGCGGCGGCATGGCAGGCCTGCCGCACGACCCATTCGCCGATCTGGAGGATGAGGCCGCTTTCCTCGGCGATCGGGATGAACTCGGCCGGGTTGATCGTGCCGCGCTGGGGGTGGCTCCAGCGCAGCAGCGCCTCGAAGCCGACGATGGTGTGGTCGTCGAGCTGGATGATCGGCTGGTACATCAGCGTCAGCTGGTTGCGCTTGAGGGCGAAGCGCAAGTCGAGCTGCAGGTCGAGGCGGCGGCGCGCGGCCTCCGCCATTTCGAGGTCGAAGAGCTGCACCCGGCTGCCGCCCTCCTGCTTGCTGCGATACATCGCGAGATCGGCGTGGCCGATGGTCTCTTCCGGCCGTTCGTTCTTGTCCATCGGCGTGGCGATGCCGATGCTGGCGCCGACGCTGATTTCATGACCGTCGATCAGGCAGGGCTCGTTGATGCTCTCGATCAAGCGCCAGGCCAGGTCCAGAGACGGCTCCGCCCCCTCGTCGCAGCAATGCAGCAGCAGGAATTCGTCGCCGCCGAAACGGGCCACGCTGTCGCGGGGGGTGATGCTGCCGATGATGCGCTGCGCCGTCTGTTTCAGGAGCTTGTCGCCGATGCCGTGGCCGAAGGTGTCGTTGACCGGCTTGAAGCGGTCGAGATCGATGAACAGCACGGAATAGGGAGCGCCGCCGGCGGCATGCTCGCTGGCCGCCGCGCTCAGCTCCTCGATGAACTGCGCACGGTTGAGCACGCCGGTCAGCGCGTCATGGGTGGCGAGATAGCGCGCCGTCGAGGCCGATTGCCGGCGTTCCTCGGCCTCGCGCGTGACCTGATCGAGCGCCTGGGCGAGAGCCGCATCGCGCTGCTGCCCATCCAGCGCGAGATCGTCGGTGGCGCGCTTGCGGGAGATTTGCGTCTGGATGCGGGCCAGCGCGATGTCGAAATCTACGGGCTTGGTGATGTAGTCGTCAGCGCCCTTCTGCAGGGCCTCGACGACGTCCTGACTGAAGGATTTGGCGGTGACCATGATCACGGGCAATTGCTGCGAGGAGAGGCCGCGGCGGATTTCGACGAGCACGTCGAGCCCGCTGATTCCCGGCATCATCACGTCCAGCAGAACCAGGTCGAAGCGTTCGCGTGCGATCAGCGCCAGCGCATCGGCGCCGCATTCGGCCTCGACCACCTCGTAGCCGCGCCGCACCAGCCGCCGCCCCAGCACGGCGCGGTTGTCGAAGAGATCGTCGACGAGCAGGATTCGGCCCGCCCCTCCCTCGGCGCGCACGGGTTCGGGCGAGGGATCCGGCTGGTGCGCAGGGCGCAAGGCGTGGACACCGACCATCAGACCATACTCGTCGCTGGACGAGGCATGACCGCACGCCGTGCGGCATGACGAGCTGGCGCGAAGCTGCGGCTCATGTCTTCTGATACCCGTCGTCTCGTTGCAAGGCCGGAGCCTTTTGATCACGCCGCACTGTACGAGTTGCGCTTTAAGCATCCGTGAAGCGCGGCGGCGCCGACGCCGATTAGGGCGCATGATGGTTAACCGCCAGCAGGCGCGCGCGGCGCTGTCGCCCCGCTCTGCGCCGCCCTATGCTCGCGGCCAGGCCCACAGGGACGCGCCTCTTGCTCCACCATGATCTGCAATCGCTCCGGCTCTTCGTGGCGCTCTGCGAACTGCGCAGCCTGAGCCGCGCGGCGGAGCGCATGAACATGGCGATTTCGGCCGCCAGCCGCAGACTCGCCCTGCTGGAGCAGGAAGTCGGCGCCCAGTTGATGAAGCGGCTCCCGCATGGGGTGGAACCGACGCATGCCGGGGTCACCACGCTGCGCTATGCGCAATCCGTGCTGCGCCTGGCCGACCAGCTGATCGCCAATATGGACGAGCATTGCTCCGGCGTGCGCGGGCGGGTGCGCGTCTTCGCGTCGAGCTCGGCGCTGGTGCAGCGGCTGGCGCAGGACCTCGCCGCCTTCATGCGCGACAACCCGCAGATCAAAGTCGATCTCGAGGAGCGCCCCACCGCCGACACCATGGAGGCGCTGACGCGCGGCCAGGCGGATCTCGGGGTGATCGTGCGCGGGGTCGCGACGCCCGGCCTGTTGACGGTGCCGTATTCGCATGACCGGCTGGCCGTGGCGGTGTTTCCCGGGCATCGCCTGTTCAACCGCAGTTCCGTGCGTTTCGGCGATATTCTCGAGGAAGAATTCGTCGCGCTCGAAGCCGGCACCGCCATCCACCGCCTGCTCGTCGACAAGGCGCGCGAACAGGCTTCGGTGATGCGGCTGCGCGTGCAGGTGCGCAGCTTCGAGGTGATGTGCCAGATGGTCAGCCAGGGGCTGGGCATCGGCATCCTGCCCGAGGCCGCCTTGCGGCCGCTGGCCGAGGCGCTCGGCCTGCGACTGATCCGGCTGGAGGAGGCATGGGCGCGCCGGCATATCGACATCTGCGTGCCGCAAGCGCGCGAGCACGATCCCCCGACCGCAAGATTGCTGGCGGCGCTGCAGCGAAGCGCGCTTTAGATTTCTTAATTATCGAAATCAGTCTTGCTACATTTCTCATTCCGCAAAGACGGAAACTGGCCCACTCTGGCGCTCGGAGGACGCCGCCGGACATGCAGATCGCCGCTATCGACGCTTCGGCCGTCAGCGCCCGCTTCATGCTGGCCGCGGAGCGCCTGCGCCTGTTGGTGCAGGCGGAGGCGGCGACCACGTCTGGCGCGGGCGCGCTCTCCGGGCTGAGCTATCTCGCCAAGGATCTGCTGGATACGCCCGGCCGTGCGCCGAGCTGCGGGCTGGCCACGCCCGCGGGCGAAGCGCCCCGCGAAAAAGCCGCCCTGCTCGCGGCGCTCGACGAAGCGGGCGCGCAGCGGCTGGGTTTCTGCGAGATGACGGCGCTGGCCTGCGAGCCCTCCGGCAGCAATCCGCTGCGGCAGCGGCCGCTCAATCCCTGGGATCCGAACCGGATCTGCGGCGGCTCGTCCTCGGGCTCGGGCGTCGCCGTCGCCGCCGGGCTGGTGGATTTCGCTATCGGCTCGGATACGGCGGGCTCGTTGCGCATTCCCGCCCATTGCTGCGGCGTCACCGCCTGGAAGCCGAGCTATGGCCTGCTGCCGCTGGCGGGAGCGATGGCGCTCGCTCCCTCGCTCGACGTGCTCGGCTTTCTCGCCCGCGACGCCGCGACGCTGTTGCGGCTGGCCGGCGTGTTCGCGCCGGAGCCCAAGCAGGCGCTGCGCATCGCCTATGCGGCCGACCTCGACGCGGTCTCCGAGGCGCCGGTCGCGGCAGCCTGCGCGGATCTGGCGGAGCTGATGAAGGCGACCGGCCTGCGCGTCGCGGAGGAACCGCTGTCGCCGCTGCTGAAAGCCTGCGACCCGCCGCTGTTCGACGTGCTGCAGGGCGAAACCAGCCGGGAGCATGGCTGGCGCCTCGCCGGCGGCGCGCTCGATCCCGGGCTGACGGCGCGGCTGCAGAAAGGTCTGGCGATCTCTCCCGAGCGGCTGGCCGAAGCGCGCGAGCGGCTGCAGGCGATCGCAGGCGCGCTCACCCTCTTCCGCCACCATGACGCCATCCTGCTGCCGGTCATGCCGATCGAGACGCCGGAGATCGCCGCGTGCGAGCCGAGCTCGCCGGGCTTCGCGCCGCGCAAACTCTATGCGCTCTCGGCCTATACGCGCTTCGTCAATGCGCTCGGCCTGGCTGCGGTGGCGCTGCCCTGCGGTTTCGATAGCCAGGGCATGCCGATCGGCGCACAACTCGTCGGGCCGGCCGGCAGCGATCTCGCCCTGCTCGAGCTCGCGGCCCGGATCCAGCGCGACAGCGCCTGGCATGGCCGGCAACCCACTGCCCTGGCTGCACTTCTGGAGGCCGCATGACCCATCCCGGCGCATCATCCGCCAAGGCGCTGTCGCATCTGCGCGTGCTTGATCTGACGCGCGTGCGCGCCGGCCCGACCTGCTGCCGCGTGCTCGCCGATTTCGGCGCGGACGTCATCAAGATCGAGGCCCCCGACGGGGTCGACCCGAATGAGGGGATGTCGGGCGCCCGCGACGGCTACGACATGCTCAATCTGCACCGCAACAAGCGCTCGATGACGCTGAACCTGAAGACGGCGCAGGGTCTGGCGGTGTTCAAGCGCATGGTCGAAACCGCCGATATCGTCGTCGAGAATTATCGGCCGGATGTGAAGGAGCGGCTCGGCATCGGCTATGAGGCGCTGCGGGCGGTCAATCCGCGGATCATCCTGGCCTCGATCTCGGGCTTCGGCCAGCACGGGCCCTATCGCGAGCGGGCCGGCTTCGACCAGATCGCCCAGGGCATGGGCGGGCTGATGTGGATCACCGGGCAGCCGGGCCAGGGTCCGGTGCGGGCGGGCGCGGCGGTGGCCGATTCCACGGCCGGGCTCTACGCCGTCACCGGCATTCTCGTCGCCTTGGCGGAGCGGGAGCGCTCGGGCGAAGGCCAGTGGGTGCATACCTCGCTGCTCGAGGCCCAGATCGCACTCTGCGATTTCCAGGCGGCGCGCTATCTGGTCGATGGCGTCGCGCCCGGCCAGGCCGGCAATGACCACCCCTATGCGACGCCGATGGGCGTGCTGGCCACGGCCGATGGCTACATCAATATCGGCGTCGGCGGCGAGGGGCAGTGGCAGGCGCTGTGCAGGCTGCTGGAGCGGCCAGACCTCGCCGACCACCCCGACTATGCGAAGATGCCCGACCGGCTGCGCAATCGGCCGGCGCTGATGGCGCTGCTGAACCAGATCTTCGCCAGCGCAGGCTCGGAAGAGTGGCTCGAGCGGCTGGCCGGGGCCGGCGTGCCCGCCGGTCCGATCTACAAGATGGACGAGGTTTTTGCCGATCCCCAGGTGCAGCATCTGCGCATCGCCCAGCCCGTGCCGCATGGCGCACGGGGCGAGGTCAAGCTGATCGGCCAGCCGGTCACCCTGTCGCGGACGCCGGCCGCGCTGGAAACGCCGCTGCCTGAGAAGGGCGAGCATTCCGACGCAATCCTCGCCGAAATCGGCTATTCTGCGGATGAAATCGCGCAGCTGCGCGCCGGAAAGGCCGTGTGATGGGCAGCGTCCGCTACAGCGTCGAGAACGGCGTCGCCCGGCTGGTGCTGGACCAGCCGCACAAGCTGAACGCCATGACCTTCGAGATGTGGGCGAGCCTGCAGGGGCTCGTGGCCCGCGCCGAGGCGGATCGCGAAGTCAGGGTCATTCTGGTCGCCGGCGAAGGCGGGCGGGCCTTTTGCGCCGGCGCGGACATCTCGCAATTCGGCGCGCAGCGGGACGGCGATGCGGCGACGCGGAGCTATGACGACGCCTATCTGAGCGGCTGCGCGGCCATCGCCAACGCCAGCAAGCCGAGCGTCGCGCTGATCCGCGGCGTCTGCTTCGGCGGCGGCTTCGGGCTGGCGATGAGTTGCGACATCAGGCTCGCCCGCAGCGATGCGCGCTTTCGCGTGCCGGCCGCGAGGCTTGGGCTGGGCTACGCCTATGAGGGGGTGCGGGCGCTTGTCGGCAAGCTCGGCGTCGGCCCGGTCGCGGACCTGCTGCTGAGCGCGCGGATCGTGGCCGGCGAGGAGGCGCTGCGGCTCGGCGTCGTCAACGCGCTCTGGGGCGCGGACGTGTTCGAGGCGGAGGCGGACGCCTATCTCGCCCGCATGGCCGTCAACGCGCCGCTGACCCTGCGGGCGGTCAAGCAGACGCTGAACGCGCTGCTCGCGCCAGAGGGCGAAAAGGATATCGACGCTGCGAACCGGGCCATCGCGGCCTGCTTCACCAGCGCCGATTACAAGGAAGGCCAGAGAGCCTTCAAAGAGAAGCGGGAACCCGCATTTACCGGGGAATAGGCCCATAAGGGCCGGTTTTTGCAGCGCGGACTCCCGTGTCCGCCACAGTGGAGGTTAGATGATGAAACGCCGGACATTCTGTGGCGGCCTCGCCGCCGTGACATTTTCCCTCGCCGCGCCCGCGCTGGCGCAGGCGCCGCTCAGCCCGCCGGTGCAGCTCACCGTCGGCTATCAGAAAGTCGGCCATCTCGCGCCGATGACGTTGATCGAGGATGAGCTGAAGAAGCAGGGCGTCGAGATCAAGCTGGTCGAATTCGCCCGCTACGCCGATGCGCGCACGGCGCTGCTTGCCGGTTCGCTCGACGTCGCCTCCGTCGGCCCGGCCGACCTCGCCATTGCGCTGGCCAATGGTTCGACCGGCATGGTCGGCATCATGGGCGTCGGCGCCTCGCCGAAATACGTCATCGGCCGCAAGGGCGTGAAGCTCGACAGCTGGGACGACATCAAGGGCAAGAAGATCGCGATCGCGCCGGGCTCGGCCGTCTGGTTCCAATATGCGGCGACGCTGACCGAGAAGGGCATTCCCTACAACTCGTTCAACGCCATCAACATCCAGGGCGGCGGCGCGAACTTCAACCAGGCGCTCGAGAAGGGCGAGGTCGACGCCATCGTCACCTGGGAGCCGTTCGAGTCGATCCCGGTGATGAAGGGCTACGGCTTCTTCGCCAAGAACCTCGACTATTCCACCTCGAAATCGGTCGGAGCCGAGCTCGGCATGCTCGCCGCCTCCAAGGCCGCCGTCGACGGCAAGCGCGAGGCGGTGCAGCGCGTCGTCACCGCCTATGTGAAGAAGATGAAGGAGCTGGAATCCTCGCCTGCCGCCTTCGGCACGGCCATTGCCAAGCTGACCGGGCTGGACGAGGCCGTCTCGGCCGAGATCGCCAAGGTGATCAAGCTCGGGCCGGTCATCACCGTCGACCAGATCCGGCGCCAGGCGAAGGCCTTCAACGAGCTCGGCGTGATCCCGAAGGACGTCTCGGGCGAGATCGACAAGTACTGGGACGCCAAATTCCTCGAGCAGGCGGCCAAGAGCTGAA
>JBKBRD010000009.1:0-27344 GCA_046292405.1 Allobosea sp.
TGGCCGCCTTGCCCCGGGCGATGCCATAGCCGGCGGGCACGCCGACCAAGAGCCCGATCAGCACCGCGCCGCCGGTGACCAGCACCGAATTCCACAGATACAGCGCAAAGTTATTCTTCTCGAAGACGTCGAGATAATTGCTCAGCGTCGGCGGGTTGGGGATGAAGACCGGCGGGAAGGCGGTGTTGTCGAGCTCGTTCTTGAACGACAGCGACAGCATCCAGAGAAACACCAGGATCGCCGGCGAAACCAGTACGAATACGGAAAGGTAGAAGCCGAGCTTTTTGGCGAGGCGATTCATGAGCGCACCTGCCCTTGCCCCTCAGCCCTCATCCTGAGGAGCCGCGCAGCGGCGTCTCGAAGGATGCTCGTGATGTCTCCGGAGCCTGCTGGACCATCCTGCGAGGCGCACTCCTGCAGAGCGCTCTTCAGGATGAGGGCTGTGAATGGGATGGCGGCCATCACGCGTTCCACTTCGACTTCTGGCGCGCATAGAGCAGCAGCAGGGACAGCAGGATGACGATGGCGAAGAAGATGACGACGACCGCCGAGGCATAGCCGATCTTGTAGAACTGGAAGGCCTGCAGATAGAGGAAGATGTTGAGCGTCTCAGACGCCGTGCCCGGCCCGCCCTGCGTGATCACGAAGATCGTGTCGAACGCCTTCAGCGCGTCGATGGTGCGGATCACCACCGCGACCATGATGAAGGGCCAGACCAGCGGCAAAGTGATGTGGCGAAACATCTGCCAGTCGCTGGCGCCGTCGATCCGCGCGGATTCATAGGGCTCGCTCGGCAGGCCTGCGAGACCGCCCAGCACGATCAGCATGACCAGCGGCGTCCAATGCCAGACCTCGACCATGACCAGCGTCGGGATCACGGTGCCGGGCGCATAGACCCAGGCCTGCGGTCCGATGCCGACCAGCGAGAGCAGGTAGTTGAGCACTCCGAGCTGGGGGTGGAACATCATCGTCCAGACCAGCGCGATCGCCACCGGGGTCGCCATCATCGGCATCACGAAGATGGTGCGCAGCACGCCGCGAAACGGAAAGTCGCGATGGAAGACCAGCGCCGCGGCAGTGCCGAACAGGATCGGCAGCAGCACCGCCAGCACGGTGAAATACAGCGTGTGCCCCATCGATTCGATGAAGCGGCTGTCGCGAAACAATTCGGCGAAGTTCTGCAGGCCGACGAATTCGGGACCTCCCCCGATCTTCCAGTCGTGGCCCGACATGTAGAGCGTGAAGATCCAGGGAAAGACGATCACGGCTGCGATCACCACCACCGCCGGCGCAGCGAAGATCCAGTAGCGGGGCGTAAAGTCGACCGAGTGCCGGAACGGCGCGGGCCGGGCCGGCTCGGCCAGTGGCGCTGGAGGCAATGTCGTGGCTGTCATGGCTTATGCTCGCGGAAACCCGTCATGCTCGCCCTTGCGGCGAGCATCCACGTCTTGGGCACGGTCCCCGACAAGCGAGGACGTGCATGGTCGGCAAGAGGCCGACCATGACGGCGAGGCTGACCGTCAGCCCTGCTCGCTCTTGGCGAGCACTGGGGCGAAGGTTTCCGTCGCCTTCTTCAGCTCGGCGGCGACATCGGCGCCCCCGATCGCGTTGGTCAGCGCCACGCCGAAGACGTCGCGGAACTCGGTGACTGGGACGATCTGCGGCAGCGCGGCGCGGGCGACCTTGGCCGAGCCGAGCAGGCACTCGAAATACTGCTTGCCGAATTTCGACTGCGAGATCGTCTGCGTGTCGAGATAGGCCGAAGCCCGGCCCGGTGCGCCCGCCCCGGCCTTGAGCATGGCGATCTGCTGCGCCTTGCTGGTCATGAACTGCACATAGAGCCAGGCCGCCTGCTTCTTCTGCGAGCCCCGGGAGATGCCGATGCCATCGGCGAACATGCCGGCGTGATGAGCCTTGGGGCCTGGCGGCGTGATGCCGTAGCCGACCTTGCCGACGATGCGCGACTTGGACGGGTCTTCGAGCGGGGTGGCGAAGCCGATGCCGTCCAGCCACATCGCGGCGCGGCCCTGCATGAAGGTGGTCTGGCATTCGTTCCAGTTGAAGCCGACCTGACCGACCGGGCCGGTCTCCTTGTTGAGCTTCTTGTAGAGCTCGCCAGCCCAGATCGCTTCCGGCGTGTCGGTCAGAAGCTTGCCGTCGGCCGAGGTGGTCTCGATTCCCTGGCCGAGCAGCAGGCTGGCCCAGACCGGGACGTTTGCGTTCTTCAGCCCGCGCGAGACGAAACCGGCGACGCCCTTGGCGGGGTCGTGCAGCTTGGCCGCGACCGTGGCGATCTCGTCCATCGTCTTGGGATAGGCGACGCCCTTCGCGTCGAACAATTCCTTGTTGTAATAGATCATCCAGTAATCGACGAAGAACGGGATCGTATCGAGCGATCCATCGGCCTGCCGCGCATAGGCGACCGGACCGGCGCCGAAATCGGCGAAGTCGAATTCCGGCGCGGTCAGCGAGGCGTCCTTGATGTAGGGCGTCAGATCCTCGAACCACTTGCCCTTCGCCGCCATGCGCTTCTGCACATGCAGCGAGATGCCGCTGACATCGAAGCTCGGCTTGCCCGAGGCGAATTCGATCACGGCCTTCTGGCGCTGCTGCTGCTCGGGCACCTGCTCGGCCGAAACCTTGATGCCGGTGAGTTCGGTGAACTCCTTCTCGGCCGCCTGCATCAGGTCGGAGCGAGGGTTCTTGACCAGCAACACGTCGATCGAGGTTCCGGCGAAGCGCTTCCAGTTGAACGGCGCCTGGGCGCGGGCTTCGCGCAGCACCAGCGGCGAGACGATGGCGGCGGCGCCGGCCGCGGCCGCGCCGCGCATCAGGCTGCGACGCGACGGCTTGTCGAGATCGATGGTCATGGCTTCCCCTCCCTTGGGATCGACGGATTTTTTGGCGGCGCGCTTGCTCGCCGCGCCGCTTCTTGGGACGAGAGGCTAGATCGGTTCAGTAGTCGTTGCAAGCTAACATGTTGGATTGTGCGCAGGGTGCGGGCCTCGCGGCACAACCCCTGAGGATCGGGCCCCGGCGAGCCCGCGCCCCTGTCGTCGCTGCGGCCTAGGAGGGCTTGCGCGAGCCGTACCCACCGGCCGTCGGCGTGATCACCGTCACGGCCTCGCCCGCCTCCAGCAGCACCTGGTCGCAGGGCTTGAGCTCCTCGACAGCGCCGGAATTGCGGCGCACCAGCGTGCGGCCGAGCTCGCCCGGCTCGCCGCCCTTCATGCCGAAGGGCCGGACCTTGCGATGCGAGGCGAGAATGGCGCAGTCCATCGTCTCCAGAAAGCGGATGGTGCGCTTCGTGCCGTTGCCCGCAGACCACTTCCCCTTGCCGCCCGAGTTCTTGCGGATATGGAAGTCTTCGAGCAGGACCGGATAACGGGTCTCGAGAATTTCCGGATCGGTAAGGCGGGAGTTGGTCATGTGGACATGCACGCCGGAGGTCCCGTTGAAGCCCGGCCCCGCCGGCGAGCCGGAGCAGATCGTCTCGTAATACTGGTACTGGTCGTTGCCGAAGGTCAGGTTGTTCATCGTCCCCTGCGAGGTGGACATCGCCTCCAGCGCGCCGAACAGCGTATTGGTCACCGCCTGCGAGACCTCGACATTGCCGGCCACGACCGCGGCGGGGTAGCGCGGGCTCAGCATCGAGCCCTCGGGGATGATGATCCTGATCGGCCGCAGGCAGCCGGCATTCATCGGGATGGCGTCGTCGACCATGACCCGGAAGACATAGAGCACCGCCGCGCGCGTCACCGGCGCCGGGGCGTTGAAATTGTCCTCGCGCTGCGGCGATGTCCCGGTGAAATCGACGGTCGCTTCGCGCCTTTCGCGGTCGATGGTGATTTTTACCTTGATCGCGCAGCCCTGGTCCATCGGATAGGTGAAGTCGCAATCATGCAGCCGGGTCAAAAGCCTGGCCACGCTCTCGGCCGCATTGTCCTGGACATGGCCCATATAGGCCTGCACTACGTCGAGGCCGAAGGAGCGGATCATCTTGCGCAGCTCGGCCACGCCCTTCTCGTTGGCGGCGATCTGCGCCTTGAGATCATTGACGTTCTGCACGACATTGCGGACGGGGTAGCGCGCGCCCGTCAGCAGCGCCACCAGCTCCTCCTCGCAGAAGCGGCCCTGATCGACGATCTTGAAATTGTCGATATAGACCCCCTCCTCCTCGATATGCGTCGCCAGCGGCGACATCGAGCCCGGCGCGACGCCGCCGACATCGGCATGGTGGCCGCGGCTTGCCGCCCAGAACAGGATGCGCTCCTGCGCATCGTCGAAGACCGGGGTGCAGACGGTGATGTCGGGCAGATGCGTGCCGCCATTATAGGGGGCGTTGAGGCAGTAGACGTCGCCCGGCCGGATCACCGGGTTGTTGGCGATGACGGTCTCCACCGACTTGTCCATCGAGCCGAGATGCACCGGCATGTGCGGGGCGTTGGCGACCAGCGCGCCCGTCGAATCGAAGACGGCGCAGGAGAAATCGAGCCGTTCCTTGATGTTCACCGAATAGGCGGTGTTCTGCAGCGTCACGCCCATCTGCTCGGCGATCGACATGAACAGGTTGTTGAAGATCTCGAGCATGACCGGATCGGCCTTCGTTCCGATCGCGGCGCTCTGCACCAGCGCTTCGCTGCGCACCAGCACGAGATGGTCCTTGGCCGTCAGCGTCGCGCGCCAGCCGGCCTCGACCACCACGGTCTGGTTGGCCTCGATGATGATCGCCGGACCCTGCACGCTCTGGCCCGGCCGCATCGCCTCGCGCCGCACCACCGCGGCATCGTGCCATTGCCCTTTCGAGAACAGCCGCGTGCGCTCGCTGACCGCCGGTTCTCCCGCTTGCTCGGGCAGCACCGCTTCCTCGAATTTCGCGCCGCCGCCGACGGCCTCGACCTCGACGGCCTCGATCACCAGCGCCTTGCCCGCATCCATGAAACCGAAGCGCGCCTTATGCGCCGTCTGGAAGGCGTCGCGCATGGCCTCAGGCGTCCCGGCGGGGATGGCGATGGCGGTGTCCGTGCCGGCATAGCGGATATGGGCGCGGATATGCGTGGTCACCGCATCCTCAGCGACGCCCTGGCCGGTCACTTCGCGGCGCGTCTGCGCGCAGAGTCCATCCGCGAGCCCGCCGATGGCGGCGGGCGCCGCCGCATCGAGCGGCACATCGAGCGCCGCCGTCCGCGTCGAGCGGATCTCGGCCAACCCCATGCCATAGGCCGAGAGCAGGCCTGAGAACGGATGCAGCAGCACGGTCTTGATGCCGAGCGCATCGGCCACCAGGCAGGCATGTTGCCCACCGGCGCCGCCAAATGAATTCAGCGCATAGCGCGTGATGTCGTAGCCGCGCTGGACGGAGATCTTCTTGATCGCCTCGGCCATGTTGGCGACGGCGATCTGGATGAAGCCGTCGGCGACCTCCTCGGCCGAGCGGCCATCGCCAACCTCTGCGGCCAGCGTCGCGAATTTGGCGCGCACCGTCTCGAGATCGAGCGGCTGGTCGCGCTCCTCGCCGAAGATCGGCGGAAAATAGGCCGGGATCAGCTTGCCGACCATGACATTGGCGTCGGTGACGGCGAGCGGCCCGCCGCGCCGATAGGCGGCGGGGCCGGGATTGGCCCCAGCCGAATCCGGGCCGACGCGGAAGCGCGCGCCGTCATAATGCAGGATCGAGCCGCCGCCGGCCGCGACCGTGTGGATCAGCATCATCGGCGCGCGCATCCGCACGCCGGCAACTTCCGTCTCGAAGGCGCGCTCATACGCACCGTCGAAATGCGCGACATCGGTGGAGGTGCCGCCCATGTCGAAGCCGATGACCTTGTCGAATCCGGCCGAGCGCCCCGTCTCCGCCAGCCCGACCACCCCCCCGGCCGGACCCGACAGGATGGCGTCCTTGCCCTGGAACAGCTCGGCGGCGGTCAGCCCGCCCGACGACATCATGAACATCAGCCGGATCGGCTTCTGCCGGTTTCCGTCGTCTGCTGCGGAAATCCCCAGCTCCTCCGAGACCTGCTGCACATAGCGGCCGAGAATCGGCGAGAGATAGGCGTCGACCACGGCCGTGTCGCCGCGACCGACCAGCTTGATCAGCGGCGAGACCTCGTGGCTGACCGAGACCTGCGGGAAACCGATCTCGCGCGCGATCCGCGCCGCCAGCCGCTCATGCTCCGGGTAGCGATAGCCATGCATGAACACGATCGCCACCGCGCGGTAACCCGCGGCGTAGCGCGCCTGGAGCGCCGCCCGGATGGCGCCCTCATCGGGGCTTTGCGTCACCCCGCCATCGGCCAGCACGCGCTCGGCGACCTCGACCACATCCTCGTAGAGCTGCTCGGGCTTGATGATCTCCTTGGCGAAAATATCCGGCCGCGCCTGATAGCCGATGCGCAGCGCGTCGCGGAAACCTTGCGTCGTCACCAGCAGGGTGCGGTCGCCCTTGCGCTCGAGCAGCGCGTTGGTCGCGACCGTGGTGCCCATCCGCACCTCCCCGACCAGGCCCGAGGGGATCGCATCGCCGGCCGCGAGGCCGAGATGGTCGCGGATTCCCTGCACCGCGGCATCGCGATAGGCGCCGGGATTCTCAGACAGAAGCTTTCTGGCGTGAAGCTTGCCTGCGGGATCCCGGCCGATCACATCGGTGAAGGTGCCGCCGCGATCGACCCAGAAATCCCATTGACCGAGTGTCATGCGGAGGCTCCACTGCCAAATGCGACGCCTTGAAGGCGTGTCGGTTTTTCATCGATAAAACGTCGATGAAAAGTTGACAAGCCAAATCCGGCGCTTAGTCTTGTATGCATGGTTGGAACATGGCTGAGGGGCCGGGCCAACCGCACAGGGAGAATGAGATGACGGCAGCGATCCCGAACGCGGCCTGGGCGAAGGCCCGCGCCCGCCAGTCCGCGGCGCGGCAACCGGCATTGCAGGCCGGAGGCGCCCGATGATCCGCCGTTTTCTCGACGGGCTCTATCTCTGGGCCGGCTATATGGCGGGCGCCTGCCTCGTCATCATCTTCGGGCTGATGATGTTTCTGTCCGTCGGTCGCGAGATCGGCGTCAACATCCCCTCGGGCGACGATTTCGCCGGCTGGGCGCTGGTTGCCATGGCCTTTCTCGGCCTCGCCCACACCTTCAAGCGCGGCGAGATGATCCGCGTCGGCCTGCTGCTCGAGCGGCTGCACGGGGTCAAGCGCCGCGCCGCCGAACTGGTGTCGCTCACCATCGCCGCGCTCTTCCTCGGCTATTTTACCTTCCAGGCCGGCAAGCTCGCCTATGATTCCTGGCGCTTCTTCGACATGTCGACCGGCGTCGTCGTGGTTCCGCTGTGGATCCCGCAGATGGGGCTGGTCTGCGGCCTGGCGATCCTGCTGATCGCGGTTCTCGACGAGTGGGTGCGCGTCTTCGGTGGCGAGCGCCCCACTTACGAGCCCGAGCCGCCCAAGAGTACGGAAGAGCTGATCGAGCGCATCGCGCAGGGCGGAGGCGTCTGAGATGACCCTGCCAGTTCTCGCCATCGTCCTGCTGACCTTCCTCGTCTTCATCCTCGCCAGCGGCGTCTGGATCGCGGTCGGCCTCGGCCTCGTCGGGCTGCTCGCCATGGTGCTGGTCACCGACATCCCGATCGGCCAGGTGCTCGCCACCTCGGTCTGGAGCGCCAGCGCCTCGTGGACGCTGGCCGCCCTGCCGCTCTTCATCTGGATGGGCGAGATCCTGTTCCGGACCCGGCTCTCCGAGCAGATGTTCCAGGGCCTTTCGCCCTGGCTGCAATGGCTGCCCGGCCGGCTGATCCACACCAACATCATCGGCTGCGGCATCTTTGCCGCCGTGTCCGGCTCGTCGGCCGCGACCTGCGCCACGATCGGCAAGATCGCCCTGCCAGAGCTGAAGAAGCGCGGCTATGACGAGCAGATGAGCCTCGGCACGCTGGCCGGCTCCGGCACGCTCGGCCTGCTGATCCCGCCCTCGATCCCGATGGTGGTCTACGCGGTCACAGCAAACGTCTCGGTGCTGCAGGTCTTCCTCGGCGGCTTCCTGCCCGGCCTGCTCGTGATGGCGCTCTACATGGGCTACGTCATCATCTGGTCGCTGCTGAACCCGGACAAGACGCCGCCGCGCGATCCCGTGATGCCGTTCATGGCCAAGCTGCGCCAATCGGCCAAGCTGGCGCCCTGCCTGCTGCTGATCGCGGCCGTCTTCCTCTCGCTGGTGCTGGGCTTCGCCACGGCGACGGAATGCGCCGCCTGGGGCGTGTCGGGCGCGCTGTTTCTCGCCTGGTGGAGCGGCACGCTGACCTGGGCGACGCTGTTCGAAAGCATCATGAGCGCCACGCGCCTGACCTGCATGATCATGCTGATCCTGGCCGGCGCCGCCTTCTGCACCGCGGCCATGGCCTATACCGGCATTCCCGCGGCGCTGGCCGATTGGGTCAAGGGGCAGTCGCTCTCGCCCCACATGCTCGTGCTGGCGCTGACCTGCATGTACATCATCCTCGGCTGCCTGATCGACGGCATCTCGATGATCGTGCTGACGGCGGTGATCGTGCTGCCGATGGTCAAGGAGGCCGGCTTCGACCTCGTCTGGTTCGGCGTCTACCTCGTCATCCACGTCGAGATGGCGCAGATTACCCCGCCGGTCGGCTTCAACCTGTTCGTGCTGCAGAATATGAGCGGCAAGGACACCTGGACGGTTGCGAAAGCCGCGTTTCCATTCTTCATTCTGCTCAACATCGCGGTCATCATCATCACGGCGTTCCCGCAGATCGTGCTCTACCTGCCTAAACTTGCCTTTCCGGACTAAATCCGGCGGCCAATCAACAGAGAGGGACATAAAACATGCTCAACCGCAGATCTTTTGCCGCCACGGCCCTGGCTCTTGGCGTCAGCGCGCTGGCGCTCGCCGCCCCCGCCGCAGCCCAGACCAAATGGAACCTCCCGGCCGCCTACCCGGCCGACAACCCCCACAGCGAGAACCTCGTCGCCTTCGCCAAGGAGGTCGAGGCCGCGACCTCCGGCAAGCTCCTGATCACAGTCCATCCCGGCGCCTCGCTGTTCAAGGCTCCCGAGATCAAGCGGGCGGTTCAAGGCGGCCAGGCCCAGATGGGCGAGGTGCTGATCTCGATCCATGAGAACGAGGACCCGGTCTTCGGCATCGACACCGTGCCCTTCCTCGCCACCAGCTTCGCCGAAGCGAAGAAGCTCTACACGGCCTCGAAGGCCGCGACCGAGAAGAAGCTGGCGAGCCAGGGCATCAAGCTGCTCTTCATGGTCCCCTGGGCGCCCCAGGGCGTCTACGCCAAGAAGGACATCAATACGATCGAGGACATGAAGGGGCTGAAATGGCGTTCCTACAATGTCGGCACCGCGCGGCTCGGCGAGTTGATCGGCATGCAGTCGGTGACGATCCAGGCGGCGGAACTGCCGCAGGCCTTGGCCACCGGCGTGGTCAACTCCTTCATGTCATCGGGCGGAACCGGCTATGATTCCAAGGTCTGGGAGTCGCTGACGCATTTCTACGACACGCAGGCCTGGGTTCCCAAGAACGCCACCTTCGTCAACCAGGCCGCTTTCAACGCGCTCGATAAGGCGACGCAGGACGCGATCCTCAAGGCGTCCGCCGCCGCCGAGGAGCGCGGCTGGAAGGCCTGGGAAGCCAAGTCGAACTGGTATCTGGAGCAGCTGAAGGCCAAGGGCATGAAGGTGCAGGCGCCCTCGCCCGCGCTGAAGGCCGGCTTCCAGAAGATCGGCGAGACGCTGACCGCCGACTGGCTGAAGAAGGCCGGCGCGGACGGCCAGGCCATCGTCGACGCCTATAAGAAGATGTGAGTCGCAAGGCTCCGAGGCCAGGCTGACACGGGCCGCGCGAGCGGGGTCAGCCTGGTCTCGGACGCCACGGCCATCTGGTCCGATCCCGATCGCGGCGGCGACGTCACCGGCGCTGCGACGGTGTCGAACCTCACCGACAAGTCCCCACCCGCGCCGCTATGGCGAGGGTTCACAGCGCCTCTTGCGGATCGCCTTCGTGTCGACCACGCCCCTCCCCGACGATCTCGGCCCCATCGTCTCCTCGGGTCATCTCGCCTCGGGCGCGATGCCGTCGCTCTCCGAGTTCGAGTTCGCGATGACGATGACGGTGCACGCCTTCCATCGCTGGGCGGTACGCTGCATGGCGGCGGCCGGCGTGCCCGATCTGTCGCCCCTCGACGTGCTGGTGCTGCACAACGTCAACCATCGCGGCAAGCCCAAGCGGTTGGCCGATATCTGCCTCGTCCTCAACATCGAGGACACGCATCTGGTGAACTATGCGCTGAAGAAACTCGAGCGGCTCGGCCTGCTGAAGGGCGGGCGCAAGGGCAAGGAGAAGACGGTGCAGGTGACGCAGGCCGGCGAGGACGCCTGCCGCCGCTACGCCCAGATCCGCGAGCGGCTGCTGGTCAAATCGGTCCTCGGCGCCGGGCTCGACCCCACCCGCCTCTCCGAGATCGCCGCCGCGATGCGCTCGCTATCGGGCCAATACGACCAGGCCGCGCGCGCCGCCGCCAGCCTCTGATCGTCACCCGCCGTCCCACAGGCACGCAGCCCGACAGGTCACGGGCTGAACACCAGCACCAGGAAGACGAAGAACACGGCGAGGTGGACCGCCCCTTCCAGCATCGTCGTGCGCGTGCCGGTGAAGGTCAGCGTCGACAGCAGCAGCGTCATCGCCAGGATGATCATGTTCGTCGCCGACAGGCCCAGCATCACCGGCTGGCCGGTGATCAGGCCGATGGTGAGCACAGCCGGCACGGTCAGCCCGAGCGTCGAGGCGGCTGCGCCCAGGCACAGATTGATCGCGCGCTGCAGCTGGTTGGCCGTGATCGCGCGGAAGGCGGCGATGCATTCGGGCGTGAACACCACCATGGCGATGAGAATGCCGCCGAGCGCAACGGGAGCGCCGAGCGAGGCAATGCCGAAATCGAGCACGGTCGCGAGGCTCTTGGCCAGGATGACGATCGGCAGGATGTTGGCGAGCAGCAGCAGGACATGGCTGAAGGTCGACTGGCTGCTGCCGACATGGGGGGCGGAGGCGGCGCCATGCGCGCCCGCCTCGATCTCCGGCTCCTGGAAGAAGGCCCTGTGCCGCCCGGTCTGCAGGATCAGGAAGGCGCCGTAGAGCGCCAGAGTGAACAGCGAAAAGGCGATCGACTGTCCTGTCGTCAGGGTCCCGTCCGGCGTCGAGGTCGTGAAATTCGGCAGGATCAGCGGGATCACCGTCAGCGGGATGATGACGGCCAGATAGGAGCTTGCCCCTTTGAGATTGTAGCGCTGCGAGAAATGCCGCAGCCCGCCGATCAGCAGACCGAGCCCGACGACGCCGTTCAGCACGATCATCAGCACCGCGAACATGGTGTCGCGGCCCAGCGTCGGGGCGCCCTTGCTGCCCAGCATCACCGCAGCGATCAGCGCGACCTCGATGATCACGATCGACAGGGTCAGGATCAGGGTGCCGTAGGGCTCGCCGAGCCGGTGCGCCAACTCCTCCGCCTCATGCACCACGCCGAACGCCGCCCACAAGATGACGCCGAGCAGCCAGGCGAAGATCAGCGCCGAGGGCAGCGGCGCTCCCAGCAGACCGAGCAACCTGTCCCCGAAGACCTGGAAGGCAAGCACGGAAGCCCAGGCGCAGGCGAGGCGGGTCAGCATCATGGTCAACAGGTCGAACTCCGGGAGCGATGGGGCGAAAAGGGTGACCGCGGCGGGCGGCCACCCTTAGGTTACGTCCCCGCGGCGGGAAAGTTCAACCGGCGGTTCACATTGCCACAGCGTTTAGCTCGTCGCGGACGGCGGCGCGCACGCCAGGCTTAAGCGCCCCGCTGCCGCTCTGCATACTCCGCCTTCAGCGCGTCATGCCGGGACCAGAAGCCCCGGGGCGGCGCGCCCATGAGCTGGTCTTCCAGCAATCCCAGATGCAGATGCCAGCCGCTCGAGACATTGGCCATCCGCTCGGCCGTCGCCAGCCGCCGATGCGTCAGCACGAGTTTCACCCGGTCCCCGGCCTGCGAGAGCTGGATGTCGACATCGGAATCGGGATCGCCCATGCCCGCCCAGGTGAAGGCGAGCCGATGCGGCGGCTCATAGGCGGTGATCGTGCCGCCCATCAGCGCGCCTTCGTCATTCATCTTGCGATGCGACTCCGGCGGCGGCTCTGCCGTGATCAGCCCGTGCTTGAAGAACAGCGCGATATGGCCGCCGGCCTTCGCCTCCGTCTCGCCGCCGCAGAACCACGTGGCGCGCTTGTCGGCCTCCGTCAGATAAGCCCAGACCCGCTCGATCGGCCCGGGCAACAAGCGCTCGAATCGAACCGCGCCGCTCTCGAGAACCACGCCATACTCACTCATCCTCTGTCTCCCTGGTTTGATTGCTTGTGTCCGGATGGGCCAATTGCCGCTCCAGAGCGTCCAGATTCGTGTTCCAGAAGCCCCTGACCTTGCGCACCCAGTCCTCGAATGCGTCGAGCCCCGTCGGATCGAGCCTGTAGATCCGGCGCTGACCCTGGACCGCAACGCTGACCAGCCCGGCCTCGCGCAGCACCTTCAGATGCTGCGACACCGCCGGCGCGCTGATCGCGAACCGCGCCCCGATCTCGCCGGCGGAAAGCGGTCCCGCCCCCAGCATCTCGACGATGCGGCGGCGGTTGGAGTCGGCGAGGGCGAGAAAGCGATCCATGCCAAAAGATTTCATGATTCACTTAATTAAGTCAACAACGAAATTACTGCCTTGTCGCGGGCAGGGATCCGCCATGTCCGGAAGAAAGGCGCGGGGCCCTTGCCTCGGCCTGCGCAATCGGCGAAGCGATAGCCGCTTCACGAAAGGCCGCCTCCCGCCATGCCCGCCCGCAACGCCTCGCTGCTCGGCATCCTGATGATGCTGCTCGGCATCCTGCTGTTCTCGCTCAACGATGTGATGGGGAAATGGCTGGTCGCGACCTATACGGTCGGGCAGGTGCTGCTGCTGCGCAGCGCCGCCGGTCTCGCCGTGCTGACGCCCTTCGTGATCAAGCAGGGCGTCATGCGCACGCTGAAGCCGGAGCGCCCCGGCCTGCAGCTGCTGCGCGTTCTGTTCGGCTCCGGCGAGGTGGCGCTGTTCTACTGGGCGGTGTCCTATCTGCCGCTCGCCGACACCATGACGATCTGGCTTGCCGCCCCGGTCTGGGCGGTCGTGCTGGCGGCGCTGCTGCTGGGCGAGCGGGTCGACGCCGGCCGCTGGCTGGCCGTGGCCGCCGGCTTCGTCGGCGTCGCCGTTGCGCTCAACCCCTCCAGCGCCAGCCTGTCGAAGCCGGCGCTGATCGCGCTCGTCGGCAGCTTCCTCTTCGCGGCGATGATGATCGCCGGCCGGCAATTGCGCGGCACGCCGGATGTCACGCTGGTCGCCTGGCAGACGCTCGGCGCGCTGCTGATGGGGCTGGCGCTGCTGCCCTTCGGCTGGGTGACGCCGACGCTGACGGATGCGGCCCTGCTCGGCCTGCTCGGCATCGTCGCCATGGTCGCGCATCTGTGCGTCACGCGCTCGCTCAAGCTGGCGGAAGCCTCCGTCGTCGTGCCCTATCAATACACGCTGATCGTCTGGGCGCTCGTCTTCGGCTGGTTCATCTTCGGCGACTGGCCGACGCCGGCGATGCTGCTCGGCGCCACCATGATCATTCTTGCCGGGCTGGCGCTGTTGCTGCTCGAGCGCCGTAACAGCCAGACGCGGCTCGCCCCGAGCGAGGGATGAAATCCGTCCGACGGAGAGCCTGAAGCCTTGACCCTGGCTGCGCCTGCAGCCATCGTCCACACAGGCATTTTCGACCTCGCAAAGGCTCCGCACCCATGCGCCGCGCTTGTCTCTCCATCGCGCTCCTCGCCGCCGCAAGCCTGTCGGGCTTCGCAGCCCAGGCGTCCGGCCGCATCGTCCATCCGGCCGACCGGGCGGAGGCGCGCATCATCCCGATGTATGGCAACCTCCCGGCCTGCGAGGACGCGGCCGTGGTCGGGCAGATCACCGGTTCCTTCGCCTCGCGCGAAAGCACCTTCTGGGGTCCGCTGCAGATCGTCGGGTTCGATCATGTGCGGCCTTTGGCCTATCGCCCCTGGGGCGACGACTACATCCCGCGGCGCTTCTGCACCGGTCGCGTTGCGCTGAACGACGGCACGATCCACCGCGTCGACTACTCGGTGCGCGAGAATCTCGGCTTGTTCGGCTATGGCTGGAACGTCAACTGGTGCGTCAGCGGGCTCGATCGGCATCGCTCCTATGCGCCCGACTGCAAGATGGCGCGGCCCTGAGCTGGCGCAATGACGCGTCTGCGCGCCCGGCTGGGCGGCCTCCTGCTCGCCTTGCTCTGCGCCGGCCCGGCCATGGCGCAGCGGGCCGAACGCGGCGGCCCGCCCGGAGAGTTCGATTTTTACGTGCTGGCGCTGTCATGGTCGCCGGGCTTCTGCGAACTCGATGGCGAGCGCGAACGCAATCGCGAGCAGTGCAGCGATGGCGCGGGTCTGCGATTCGTCGTGCATGGGCTCTGGCCGCAGAACGAGCGCGGCTACCCGAGCGACTGCGGCCCGGCCGGACGCAGCCCGTCGCGTATGGCGCTCGACGAGGCGCAGGGCCTGTTCCCGACCGAGGGACTGGCGCGCTACCAATGGCGCAAGCACGGCTCCTGCTCGGGCTCCAGCCCGGCCGAATATTTCGCCGATGTCCGCCGCGCCCGCGACAAGGTGACGGTCCCGCCTGATTTCGCGCAGGCGGAGCGCGACCGCAGCTGGACGGCGATCGATATCGAACGCGCCTTCGTCGCCGCCAATCCCGGCTTGCGCACCGATATGATGGCGGTCTCCTGCCGCCGCGAGGTGATGCAGGAAGTGAAGATCTGCCTCAGCCGCGACCTCCGCAATTTCCGCAGCTGTCCAGAGGTCGATCGCTCCGGCTGCCGCGCCCGCGAGATCACGGTGAAGGCGCCGCGCTGAAGACTGGGCGACGCCACTCCCTCCCCCGCTTGCGGTGAAAGGTTGGGGGGGCAGCGCCGCTCGGCTCCGACGATGACGGACACAGCTCCGGCTTTGACGGAAGCCTCCCCCCCCGATCGATTTCCGCTTTTCCCGGCGATGCTCTAAGACCCGGGCCATGAATTACCGCCACGGCTTTCATGCTGGAAACTTCGCCGATGTGCTCAAGCATGTGATGCTAACGCGCATCCTGACGCATCTCAACGCCAAGGACACGCCCTACCGCGTCGTCGACACCCATGCCGGGGCTGGCCGCTACGATCTCGGCTCGGAAGAGGCGCTGCGCACCCATGAATGGAAGGACGGCGTCGCCCGCATCGACCGCTCGCCGCTGTCGCCGGCCGTCGAGGCGCTGCTGAAACCCTGGCGCGATGCGCTCGTCGGCGCCCGCGCCTTGTATGGCGAGGCCGCCTATCCCGGCTCGCCCTGGCTGTGCCAGCGCCTGATGCGCGCGCAGGACCGGCTGATCGCCGCCGAACTCCACCCGCTGACGCATAAGAAGCTCGACGCCGCCATCGGCCGCGATCCGCGCTGCAAGGCGCTGGCGATCGACGGCTGGAACGCCTTGCGCGGCAATGTCCCGCCAAAGGAGCGGCGCGGGCTGGTGCTGATCGACCCGCCCTTCGAGGAAAAGGACGAGTTCGAGCGGCTGGAGGCGGAGCTGATCGCGGCCCACCGCAAATGGCCGAGCGGAATCTATGCGCTCTGGTATCCGGTCAAGGACCGCATGGCCGTGGCCAATCTGCTCAGCGCGATCATGGCGGCCGAGATCGGCCGGCTGCTGCGGCTGGAAATCGATGTCGATCGGCCCGAAGCCGCCGGAGGCCTGAGCGCGACGGGGCTGCTGATCGTCAACCCGCCATGGAAGCTGGCCGAGGAAGCGCGGATTCTGCTGCCGGCCCTGACCGAACGGCTCGCGCAGGGCCCGCGACCGCGCTACCTATGCGAACCGATCCGTCCGGACGGCTGACACAGACCTTTTCGAGGCCAAGACCATGCTGACCCTGCGCTCCTCGCCTGCTTCTCCCTTCGGCCGCAAGGTCAAGATCGCCGCCATGGAGCTTGGCCTGATGGACAAGGTCACGGTGGTCGTCGCCGACACCAATGATCCGTCCGAGCCGCTGCGCCAGCAGAACCCGCTCGGCAAGATCCCCACGCTGGTCCTGGAAGACGGCACGACCCTGTTCGATTCGCGGGTGATCTGCGAATATCTCGACTTCGTGGCCGGCGGCCACCGCCTGTTTCCAGAAGGCGAGGCGAAATTCCCGCAATTGCGGCTGATGGCGCTGGCCGATGGCCTCTCTGATGCGGCGTTGCTGCAGGTCTATGAGGTGCGCTTCCGCCCCGAAGAGAATCGCAACGCCGCTTGGGTCGCCAACCAGGCCGGCAAGGTCGCGCGGGCGCTGGCCGCGCTCGAGGCGGCGCCCCCCGCCTACGCGGCGCAACCCCGCATCGGCGAAATCGCGCTCGCCTGTGCGCTCGGCTATCTCGACCTGCGATTCGAGGGCAAGTGGCGCGCCGACCATCCCAAGCTCGTGGCCTGGCTCGACGCCTTCGCGGCCAAGTCGCCGGCTTTCGAGGCGACCCGCTTCAAGGGTTGACGAGCCGGGGTGCGGGCGACTGCGCCCGGGCCGCGAGAAGCGAAAAAGAGTCTGGACGGACGACGGGGATGGTTTGGGCGTCAACTGGACCATCCGTCAAAGACGGCGCTGGCACGCTCCGTCACCAACGCGCACGAAAAAACCCGGTGGCCGAAGCCACCGGGTTTCGCAGAAAGCCCAACCGGGCGCGAAGACTAGAACTTGTAGTTCAGGCCGGCGCGGACGAGCGAGAAGTCGGTGCCGACCTTGAAGTTGGCGTTGCCGAAAGGCGTACGAACCGACTCGCGCTCCAGATCGACGTAGAGATATTCGATCTTGGCGGTGAGGTTGTTGGTGAAGGCGTATTCCAGACCGGCGCCGAGAGCGTAGCCGTACTGGGTGTTGTCGTTGCTGATCGAAGCGAACGGGGTCGAGAACGAGCTCTTCACGTTGGCGTAAGCGAAACCACCGGTGATATACGGCAGGAAACGGTCCATCGCGTAGCCGAGGCGAGCGCGGACGGTGCCGAAGTAGTTGATCTCGTTCGAAGCCGAGTTGCCGAACACGTCACGGACGTCAGCCTTCAGATCGGCGCCCTGGAAGTCGGCCTCGAGACCGAAAACGAGCTGACCCATCTGATAGTTGTAGCCGACCTGGCCACCGCCGATGAAGCCCTCGGGATCGTTCAGAGCCGGCAGCACGCCGAAGGTGGTGGAGTCGATGTTGCCCCAGCCGTAGCCGGCGTTGGCGCCGACGTAGAAGCCGGTCCAGGTGAAGACGGGAACCGGAGCATAAACCGGGGCGGCGACGGGGCCGCGACGGGCCGGCAGGTCGGCGGCGGAGGCAGCGCCGGCGGCCACGAGGCCGATCGCCGCAACGCTCGAAAGCAGATACTTCTTCATGATAAACTCCTTAGTCGTCGCTAGTGCCGGCTCGTCGCCTGGCGGGTGATTTCGATGGACCAGATATAAGTCGTTTGATGACCGTTGTCTGTTGCGGCGGAAGCACATCTGCCCCGAGGACCACGGCAGAAATGCGGCACGAATGAGGATGACTATGGCAAATTTTTAAATACGCATTAACTGACGTTAAACCATGTTAAGCATGAGCATGATTACTATAGTTACCAAATCGGTAAGTCACACTGTTCCGACGCTAAACCGTCAAACTGTCCAAAGGTTCCTTGGCGAGGCATAAGCCAGATTATGGCGAGCTTGCGGCACGGCCGGCCGCGGCTTAAGCCCCCTGACACAATCCGGAGAGCGAGAGCCCTTTGCCGCCCTTATCGATCTTCATCATCGCGCTCAACGAGGCGGACCGCATCGGCAATACCATCGCGGCGGTCCGGACTCTGAGCGACGATATCGTGGTGGTCGATTCCGGCTCGACCGACGGCACCCAGGAGGTGGCTCAGGCGCTGGGGGCGCGCGTCATCTTCAACGCCTGGCCAGGCTATGGTCGGCAGAAGCGTTTTGCCGAAGAGCAATGCCGGCACGACTGGCTGCTCAATCTCGACGCCGACGAAGTCGTGCCCGCCGATCTCGCGGCCGAGATCGCCGCCCTTTTCGCCGCGGGCCCGCCTGCAGCCGACGCCTACAAGATCCGCATCGCCGAGATTTTCCCGGGCGAGGCCGCCCCGCATCGCTTCGCTTATGCGCTGGCGCCGGTGCGACTCTACCGCAAGTCGAAAGGCCGCTACTCCGCCTCGCCCGTGCATGATCGCGTCGATCTCGCCAGCGACGCCAGGGTCGGCAGGCTGAAGGGCACGGTCCATCACTTTTCCGTGCGGTCGCTGGGCGAGCAGATGGAGAAGCTTAATTCCTACAGCGACGCGCAAGCCGACGATCTCGATGCGCGCGGCGCCACCGTCTCGGTCTTCCGCCTGATCGTGGAATTCCCGGCCAATTTCATCAAGGCCTATATCGGCCGACGTCACGCGCTGCGTGGCGTCTACGGATTCATGACGGCGATGAATTACGCCTTCTACCGCTATCTGCGCGTCGCCAAGCATTGGGAGCGCCGTCTGCAGCGACGCGACCGCCGCAAGGACGGCTGAGCGCCATGGCAGGGGTCGCCTTGGTCACCGGCGGCGCGCGCCGCATCGGCGCCGTCATCGTCGAGCGGCTGGCCGCTGCCGGCTTCGCCGTGGCTATCCATTGCAGCCAGTCGGTCGCGGAAGCGCAGGCCCTGGCCGAACGCCTGCGCGCGATGGGCGCGACTGCCCATGTCGTCACCGCCGATCTCGGCGATCCCGCCGCGGTCGACGGCATCGTTCCCGCCGTCGAGGCTGCGTTGGGACCGGTGACGCTGCTGGTCAACAACGCGTCGAGCTTCCTGCTCGACGACATCCGCAACATCGAGGTGGCAGTCTGGAACCGCCAGTTCTCTGTCAACCTCCGCGCTCCCTCGGTGCTGGCGGGAGCGATGGCGAACCGCCTGCCCGATGGCGTCACGGGCGCGATCGTCAACATCATCGATCAGCGCGTCTGGAAGCTGACCCCGCAATACTACTCCTACACACTGACCAAGGCGGCGCTGCTGACCGCGACGCAGACCATGGCGCAGGCCTTGAGCCCGCGCATCCGCGTCAACGCCGTCGGGCCGGGACCGACCCTGCCCAACCTCTTCGACGGGGCGCAGATGATGGAGCGCGAGGCGGCGGGGACATTGCTCGGCCACGCCGTCGATCCCTCCGAGATCGCCGATGCCGTGCTTTATCTGGCGCAGGCGCGCTCGGTCACCGGCCAGATGATCGCCGTCGACGCCGGCCAGCATCTCGGCTGGCGCACGCCCGACATCGTCGGCTGAGGCGGGCGCAGGGTCACTCCGTCGCGTCGTTCCGGTAGGGCTCACGCCCGCTCGCCAGCGCGTCCGCAAGCAGTTTGAGCCGATCCTGCCCCCAGAACACCTCGCCATCCAGCACATAGCTCGGCGCCCCGAACACGCCGGCGGCGATCGCCGCATCGATCGTCTGCCGATAGCGCCCTTTGACCGCCTCGCTTTCGGCGGCCGCCAGCACCTGCGCGCCGTCGAACCCGGCCTTTTCGGCGAGTTCGGTCAAGAGTTCCGGCCGCGACAGATCCTCGTCGCGCGCCCAGACGCCGGCAAGCACCGCGCCGACGAAGCCCGAGGGGTCGCCGCCCTGCTCCGCCATGGCGATCGCCATCCTGTCGGCGAGCGACACGTCGAACGGAAAGTGCTTCGGGTACAGGACGAGCGGCAGGCCGCGCTTCTCGCGCCAGCGCTGCAGCTCCAGAATGCGGTAGCGCTGCCGCACCGGATGGCGCTTGGGCAGAGGCAGCCCGCCCGTCTCGTCGAAGACCGAGCGCAGCGGCGTCGGCCTGTAGGCGATCGTCAGACCATGCTCGCGCGCCAGCGCCACGAAGGCGTCATGCCCGAGATAGGTCCAGGGCGAGAGCAGCGTGAAATAATAGTCGATCTGGCGGGGCATGGCGGACTCGCGAGCAAGGTCGGCAGTCACGCTAGCCGCCGAACCGGCGCAGTTCCATCAAAAAGGCGGAGGCTCGCCTTGCGCTGGCCCAGGGGCGGAGTCACATTTATCGAAACCGGCTTGGGCTGATACGATGGGCAAGAACACTTCAGTGGTCTTAGGCGAGGATCTCGACATCTTCGTCGAGGGAGAGGTGGCGCGCGGCCACTATAGCTCGTCAAGTGAGGTCGTTCGCGCCGGCCTGCGCCTGTTGGAAGATCAAGGCTCCCCGGTTGCTTCGCTGCGCAGTGCGCTGATGGAGGGCGAACAAAGCGGCATCGACGGCGACTTCGATTTCGACAGATTCCTGCGCGAGGAGAGTGCCAAGGCCGGCGGATAGCCGATGGGCCGCTACATCTTCCGCAAGCGCGCCAGCGCCGATCTTCGGTCCATCTCTGCACACTCGACACGGGAATGCGGCTGGCCAAGGGCACAGATTTACCTGCTGGAAATCCAGCGCGTGATCGAATGGCTTGCCGCGATGCCCGAGGCAGGAGCCAGCGCGGAGGTTGTGCGGCCCGGATATCGAAAGCATCCGGCCGGGGTCCACATCATCTATTGTCGATTGAGGAAGGACGGCATCGAGATCGTGCGCATCCTTCACCAACGCATGGATGTGGGCCGCCACTTGGAAACCCGCTCCGATGATCCGCCGGATTTCAGGCAGGTCGAGGGCACGATTCCCACGACACCAAATGATTGGACCAGCCCTCATCCTGAGGAGCGATCTGAAAAGATCGCGTCTCGAAGGATGCTTCAGGAGGCGATTCCGGAGCCTTCTGGACCATCCTTCGAGACGGCCCTTGCGGGCCTCCTCAGGATGAGGGCTTAGGATCGGTCAACTGAGGTCCGCCCTCAATCCAGCGCGATCGCAGAGATCAGCCGGCCGTAATCCGGCTCGCCCCGATGCGTGGTGCGACGGTAGCTGAAGAAGCGCCGTTCATCGCCATAGGTGCAGAGGGCGAGATCGACGAAGGCGCCGATTCCAGCCTCCTGCGCCTTGTACGCGATGAAGGCGGGCAGGTCGAACATCGCATGGGCAGGCCGGTCGGAAGCCTTGAAGAAACGTCCGAAGGTGGCGTTCTCCTGCTTGAAGCGCTCGACGAATTCCGGCCCGACCTCATAGGCGGCGGCGCTGATGGTGGGGCCGAGCACGGCCACGATCCGCTCCCGCCGCGCGCCGAGCTTCTCCATCGCCGTCACCGTCGACGCCACCACGCCGGAATAGGCGCCCTTCCAGCCGGAATGCGCCGCCCCGACCACGCGCGCCTCGGCGTCGGCGAACAGGATCGGCCCGCAATCGGCGCTGGAGACCCCGAGCGCGACGCAAGGCGCCGTCGTGACCATCGCATCGGCCTGCGGCCGCTCGCCCAGCCATGGACCGGTGACGATGGCGACATCGGGCGAATGCACCTGGTAGAGGCTGACCAGATGATCGGGGGCGACCGACAGCTGCTTCGCCATCCGCGCCCGGTTCTCCGCAATCGCCGCCGGATCGTCCTTCGAGCCCAGCCCGCCGTTCAACGACGCATAGATGCCGGTGGAGACGCCGCCCTCGCGGGTGAAAAAGGCGTGGCGGACGCCAGGCAGCGCAGCGAGATCGGGGGAGGTGATGAGCATCGGGGCGTCCGGTTGCGTGGTTCGCGGCAGATCACGCCTGCTCTGGCAGGCGATGAAGGTCAAATCCGGGCAGGGCCGGGAGATCCTTGTGCGCCAGCGCCAGAACTTTGAACAGCTCGCCCATCCCCGTCGAGCCCGGCGCGGTCAGCCGGTCGCGCCCGGCGAAGATCGTCTGCGCCTGCGCCGGCGTGGCGCGGGAGGCGAGCGCCTGCGCCCGCTCGGCCAACCCAAGCGCCGACAGGAACGCGCCCTGCGGCGCAGGGCCGTGCACGGCGGCGCCGGAGCGCAGCGCGATCTCGCCCATGCGAGCGAAATCGACATGCACGGTCAGATCGGCCTCGCCCGGGCGGTCCAGCGGCGCTACGAAACCATGCCGTTTCACCGCCTGCAGCGTGTCGCCGAAACCCGACTGCGCCGCGCCGTAGTCGATCAGCAGCGCCGCCCCACCGGCCGCCGCGACATGACGGGCCAGCGCCGCCACGCAATCGAGCGCCGCGCGCGGCTGCTCGAACACGCTGCCCAGAGGCGCCGCCAAGGCAAGGCCCGGATCGGAGCCGCCAAGCCCGAAACGCAACCCGCCGGCATCGTCGAGTCCGACCAGACGCTCGCGCCAGCCCTGCGCGGTCATCACGAACTGGTCGAGCGGCAACGCATCGAGGAACTCGTTGGCGATGACGATGACCGGCCCGTCCAGCGCGTCCTCGATCCGCTCATGCCAGAGCGGTTGGGCCTGGCCGGCCAGGGTCTGCGCCTGGATGTCGCGCAGGACCGGGCTCATCTCGACGAGATGCACCGACAGCGCCTCGCGAAAGCCGGGCAGCACGCGGGCGGCGCGCAGCATGTCGGCCATCAGCGTGCCGCGCCCCGGTCCGAGCTCGACCAGGCGGATGGCGGAGGGCGCGCCCATGGCCTGCCAGAGCTGCGCCGCCCAGACGCCGAGCAACTCGCCGAACATCTGGCTGATCTCGGGCGAGGTGGTGAAATCGCCCTGCGCGCCGAAGGGATCGCGCGTCATGTAATAGCCGTGAGCGGGGTGGCCGAGGCAGATCGCCATGTAGCGCGAGACCGGCAGCGGCCCCTCCGCCCGGATCAGGCGGACCAGCTCTGCCTGCAGCGTGCTCATGCAGAAGCGCGCCGCGCGCGCAGGACGAGATAGAGCCCGGCGAAGAACAGCGGCAGCGACAAGAGCATGCCCATGGTGATGCCGCCCGACAGCGCGTCGACCGAGCGGCCGAACAGGAAACCGAGCTGCGGATCGGGCTCGCGGAAGAATTCGCAGACGATGCGCGCCAGCGCATAGCCCATGCCGAACACCCCGGCGACGAGACCCGGTCGCTTCAGCCCGCCCGCACGCACCAGCAGGCCGAGCACGATGAACAGCAGCAGCCCCACCCCCCAAGCCTCGTAAAACAGGGGGGGGAGGCGCGGCCGCGGGGCGGCATCGGGAAAGACCATCGCCCAGGGCACGTCCGGCGCCGGCCGGCCCCATAGCTCGGCATTGATGAAATTCGCGATGCGGCCGAGAAACAGCCCGATCGGCACGACGGTGGCGACGAGATCGAACACGCTGAGCGCCGGATAACCGCGCCGCCTCGCGAACAGCCACAGCGCAAAGGTCGCCCCCGCCAGCCCGCCATGGAAGGACATGCCGCCCTGCCAGATCGCAATGATGTCCTGCGGCTGCTCCAGATAGCGCTGCAGATCGTAGAACAGCACGAAGCCGAGCCGGCCGCCGAGCACCACGCCGAGCGCGACGTAGAGCAGCATGTCGTCGAGTTCGTCGACCTTGGGCCGCGCCCGCCCGCCCCACAGGCTCTCCGCCGCAACCAGCCGGCGCGCATACCACCAGCCGCCGAGCAGGCCGACGACATAGGCAAGCCCATACCATTTGACCGCGAGCGGCCCGATCGCGAGCGCGACGGGGTCGATGACCGGGAAGGGAATGGCGAAGACTGGCATGGGCGAGGTCCGGGTGGCGGGCGGGAGGTGATGGTCACCGCAAGGCCGGAAGGTCAAGAGGCAGGCGCGGACGCGCGAACCGCTGTTGATGGCACTGATCTCAAATGTGATATCGGCTCCCGACCTGCGATGGAGACACGTCATGCCCTCAGTAACAGTGCGGCAACTATCCGAGGAAACGCACCGAGCCCTCAAAATTCAGGCGGCTCGCCATGGCCGCAGCACGGAAGCCGAGATCCGGCACATTCTCGACGCTGCGGTCAAGCCGGCGCCGCGCATCAAGCTCGGCTCGTTGCTCGCCGAGATCGGCCGGGAGCACGGGGGCATCGAGACCGAGGGCCTTCGCGACAAAACAAGCTGACAAGATGGCGCCGACCCGCCCGCTGCCTCAGAGCTTGACGATCAGCTTGCCGAAATTCCGGCCCTCCAGCAGCCCGATGAAGGCCTCGGGCGCGTTCTCCAGCCCCGTGACGATGTCTTCCTTGTACTTCACCTGACCGCTGGCGATCCAGGCCGTCATCTCCCGCTCGAAATCGGGGCGCTGCGCCACGAATTCGCGCTGGATGAAGCCGCGGATCAGCAGGCTCTTGGTCAGGATCTGCCGCATCAGCACCGGCAGCCGGTCCGGCCCCTCGAAATCGCCGCTGGCATTGTACTGCGCGATCAACCCGCAGACCGGAATGCGCGCAAATGTGTTGAGCAGCGGAAACACCGCATCCCAGACCTTGCCGCCGACATTCTCGAAATAGACGTCGACGCCATCGGGACAGACGGCGGCGAGCTGCGCGGGAAAATCGGGGGCGCGATGGTCGACGACCGCATCGAAGCCGAAATTCTCACGAATATAGGCGCATTTTTCCGGTCCGCCGGCGATGCCCACGGCGCGCGCCCCCTTGATCCGGGCGATCTGCCCGACGGCTGAGCCAACCGGCCCGCTGGCGGCCGCGACGACGACGGTCTCGCCGGACTTGGGCTGGCCGATGGTGAGCAGCCCGGCATAGGCGGTGAAGCCGGGCATGCCGAGCACGCCCAACGCCGTCGTCACCGGCGCCGCCTGCGGATCGAGCTTGCGCAGCTGCTTGCCGTCCGCCAGCGCATGACTCTGCCAGCCGGAGAAGGACAGCACGACGTCACCCGGTTCGAGCCCACTGTAACGGCTTTCGACGACCTCGGAGACGGTCCCGCCTTCCATGACCTGGCCGATCTCGACCGGGGCCGAGTAGGATTTGGCCGCGCTCATCCGGCCGCGCATATACGGGTCGAGCGAGAGATAGAGCGTCTTCAGCAGCACCTGCCCCTCGCTCGGAGCCGGGATCGGCGCCGTCTCCAACCGGAAATGGCTGTGCTCGGGTCGGCCGGTCGGACGCGCGGCGAGGACGATGCGCTGCGCTGCGTTGGCAGTCATGATGATAACTCCTGCTGGCGGGCGTCGTCGCCCAGTCTCTCGAAGGCCGAAGGACGGCGGCGCTGCTGCCAGGCTGCGATGACGCGTTCGGCGTTATCCGCCGCCGGCCTCATGCCGTCGACTTCGAAATCATAGGTGCAATAGCTGTGTATCAAGGCGTGGTCCCGACGCGCATCGCCGATGCGGCGGTCGCCACGGGCCCTTTCGCGACGCTCGAGCTCGACGAGATCGCAGCGAACCCCGATGAAGAACACGTCCTGGCCCTGCAGCGTATCCGCCAGCCGTCGCGCCCAGGCCTCGCTTTCCATAATATGTTCGACGACGAGATTGTTCCCAGCGGCCACATAGGCCAGCAGCGACCGCTCGAAGCCGACGAAAAAAGCATCGCGCATGCTGCGCCAGTCGAACTCGCCAGTTTTGATGCGAGCGCTCGGCAAGACGCCGTGATCGCGGAGATGGTCGATCGATATGTGCCAGAAGGGCAGCGCGATGCTGCTCTGCAGCGCGCGCGCCAGCGTCGACTTGCCGCTGCTCGATTCGCCGTTGATCAGGATGATATGTCCGTTGCTCATGCCTGCCGCCCCTCGGCCCGCTCAGTCCCCGGCATCCGACCGTTTCTCGCGGCAACGATCGCGCGGAGCCATCGAGGAGATTGCATTCCTGACATGACGAAACGCCCGGCGCATCCTACATGCAGCCCATGACGCGCGAACGCCAAGACGACCTGCCAGAGAGCGAGCTCGAGACGGACGAGGAGGACACGCTCCCCCTCCCCGTCGCCGATATCAGCGAGGCTGCGCCCGGCGCGCTGAGAGCGGGCATCGAGGTCATCGCCGGCTTCGCCAAATACCTGCCCAACAAGCCGGGCGTCTACCGCATGTTCGATCGCGCCGGCGAGGTTCTCTACGTCGGCAAGGCCAAGAACCTGAAGAACCGCGTCACCGCCTATGCGCGCGGCATGGCCCACACCAACGCCGTCGCGCGGATGATCGCCGAGACGGCCAATATGGAATTCGTCACCACCGGGACGGAAACCGAGGCGCTGCTGCTCGAATCCAACCTGATCAAGCAGTTGCGGCCGCGCTACAACGTGCTACTGCGCGACGACAAGAGCTTCCCTTACATCCTGCTCAGCGGCGACCATGAGGCCCCGCAGATCGCCAAGCATCGCGGCTCGCGCCAGCGCAAGGGCGATTATTACGGCCCCTTCGCCTCGGTCTGGGCGGTGAAGCGCACCATCGACGCGCTCCAGAAGGCCTTCCTGCTGCGCTCCTGCACCGATTCCTTCTACGAGAACCGCACCCGCCCCTGCCTGCTCTTCCAGATCAAGCGCTGTTCGGGCCCCTGCACCGGCGAGATCTCGATTCCCGACTATCAGGCGTTGGCGGGGCAAGCCCGCGATTTCCTGGCCGGCCGCTCCTCGGATGTGAAGAAGACGCTGTCGGCCCGGATGCAGGCGGCGGCCGAGGAACTCGAATTCGAGAAGGCGGCGCGCTATCGCGACCGTCTGGCCGCGCTCTCGGCCGTGCAGGCCGGGCAGGACATCAACACCCGCGATGTCGAGGAGGCCGATGTCTTCGCCATCGACGAGCAGGCCGGGCAGTTCTGCATTGAGATCTTCTTCTTCCGCAACCACCAGAACTGGGGCAACCGCGCCTTGTTTCCGCGCGCCGACCGCAGCCTGACGCCGGCCGAGGTGCTGTCCTCGGTGATCAGCCAGTTCTATGACGACAAGCCGCCGCCGCGCCTCGTGCTGATCTCGCATCCGGTCGAGGAGATCGAATTGATCGGCCAGGCGCTGAGCGCGCGCGCCGGCCGCAAGGTCGAGATCGCGCACCCCAAGCGCGGCGAGCGGGCCGATCTCGTGGCGCATGCGCTGAAGAACGCCCGCGAGGCTCTTTCGCGCAAGCTCGCCGACAATGCCGGGCAGCAATCGCTGCTCAGCGCGCTGGGCGCGGCCTTCGGCATGGCCCGCCCGCCAAGGCGCGTCGAGGTCTATGACAATTCGCACATCATGGGCACGAACGCGGTCGGCGGCATGATCGTCGCCGGCAAGGACGGCTTCATGAAGAGCCATTACCGCACCTTCAACATCTCGACCGACACCATCGCCGGCGACGATTTCGGCATGATGCGCGAGGTGCTGCACCGGCGCTTCGCCAGGCTGGCGAAGGAGAACGGGATTTCGCTCCCCACCAGCCCTCGCCCCGACGCCGCCCTCCCCCCCAGCCCTCATCCTGAGGAGGCCGCGCCACTCTTCAGCCCTCATCCTGAG
>JBKBRD010000010.1:0-26910 GCA_046292405.1 Allobosea sp.
CGCAAGCCCGCTGACGACGGCTGACACCGCAGCGGACGAGGGCGGCAGCGTCGAGGCTTTGGATGCGAATGCGACGGACGAGCTCATTGTCAAGACCTGCTTTTAACGCTTACACTTGGAAAGCGAGGGGCGCCGACGAGGCGTCCTCCCGCCTGGGGCCGGGGCCGCTTGTTGTCTCGCCTCTTGCGGATCGCAGCAAGCGCCAATTTGTCGTCGCCGACCCGAACGGAAGCGCGCGGCGAGGCGGCGTCCCGAAAACCGGCCCTTTCGGGCAACAGCCTGACAGGAGGCGGCGATGAAAGACGATATCCGCGCTCCGGCGCTGTTTTTCGCCCCCTTCGTCTCGTCCGCCATGCGCGTCGAGCCGCAATGGATCGACTATAACGGCCATCTCAACATGGCCTATTATCACGTGCTGTTCGACCGGGCGGTCGACGAGGTGTTTTCGCTGGTCGGGCTGACGCAGGACTACGTCGCCGAGCGCCACGCCTCCTTCTTCGCCGCCGAATGCCACATCATGTACAAGCGCGAGCTGACCGAAGGCGACCAGGTCCGCATCACCGCCCAACTCATCGCCTTCGACGAAAAGCGGCTGCATTACTATCTCGAAATGCGCCATGCGCATGAAGGCTGGCTGGCCGCGACCAGCGAAAACCTGTCGCTGCACGTGGACATGTCGACCCGTAAGGTCACGCCCTTCCCGGCCGATATCCTGGCGAATCTGGCCTTGATGAAGGCCGCCCACAGCATGATGCCGCTTCCGGCGACGATCGGCCGCATGATCGGCATGCCGCGCAAGACCGCGATCACGGTCGAGGACATGATCGGCGAACGCGAAGTCGAGACGCGTCACTGACACGAGGCCGGCGGACGGCGCAGCCTCAGCCCGGTCGCCGCTTGCAACGGTTCTTTGACGCCTGCGTCACCGGCTTTCGATCGGGATCGACACGCGCGCATGCACGGCGTAGCCACGATAGGGCCGGCGCACCTCCAGCTGCGCGCCGCTTGCGGCCGCGATGTCGCGCAGCGCCTGCTCCAGATCGTCGCGCGGCGTCACATGGAACAGGGAAAGCCAGCGCCGCAGCAGCGTCTTGAACGGGGCAGGCAAACCCGCCTGATCGCCGAAATCGACGATTTCGAGCGCGCCGCCCGGCGCGAGCCGGCGCAGCGCCTCCGCGATCACCTCGCGCCAGGGCGGAATCATCGACAGCGCATAGGAAATCACGATCCGGTCGAAGGCCGCCCGGCCGAACAGCGCCTGCGGATCGAACGCCGTCGCATCCGCCTGCGCCAGACGAATGCTCCCCGACAGCCCGGCGCGCTCGACCGATTGGCGCGCCGTCTCGAGCATGGCGGCGGAGACGTCCAGCCCGCAGCACTGGCGCCCGGGATAGGTCCGGGCGATGCGGATCAGGTTGCGCCCGGTGCCGCAGCCGATCTCCAGCACGCTCCCGTCCAACGGCGGCTTCAGATCCGCAATCAGCTTATCGCGCCCGAGCAGATAGAATTTGCGGCTGGCGTCGTAGATATGGCGCTGGCGCCGGTAGATCCGGTCCATCAGCGCGGCCGGCGCGACGCCGCTCACGCGGCGCGCTCCGCCAGGCTGTAGAGATGGAACCCGCCATAAATCGAGGAGCGATCCTGCGCCAGCAGCGCGCGGCTGCGCCCCTCCTCATAGCGCCACTGGTCGAGGATAGCGGGCGGCACGCGGCCCGGCAGCAGCCGCTCATCGGCGGCGGTCCGGAAAATGACGCGCGCGCCGGGGCGGGCGGTCCGCGTGATCTGCGTCCACAACCCCGTCAGCTCGGCGTCGTTCATCCAGTCCTGCGCGTCGAGCAACACAAAGGCGTCGCAGCTTTCGGCCGGCTGGCGCTCCAGGAAAGCCGTGACCGAGCTCTGGTGATAGGCCACCCGATCGACCCGCGCCTTGACCGCCTCGAAATGACCGCGCTGCAGGCAGGGCGGCAGCGCCGCGTCGTCCCCTGCCGCATAGCGCCGACCGAAGGCCTGCTGCGCGAAGTAATTCCGCTCCAGCGGGAAGCCGCAGGCCAGGCGCTGCAGCCTGTGCCGCAGCACCGCGCGAATGCCCTCCGGCCCGTCGCCGGCCAGCGCCTTGTATTGCGCCGGCGGAATGCCGAGCCCGTAGAGCGAGGCCGGCTGGCGCACCAGCCAGCGCACCAGCTTCCTGTCGAAGACGGGGCCGATATGGCGTTCGAACAGGATGCGCTGTTCCTCCATCGTCTTGGCCTGCAACATCCGGCGCGGATCGCAACCGAGCATGCGCCCGAGCAGATGGCCGGCGCCGATGAAACGGCCGAGCAGGCCGAAGCGATAGAGATTGCGGGCGAAGACCGAGATGCGCCGGCGCCCGTCCAGCCCGCGGCCTTCCCAATAGGCGCGCGAGGCGGCGTCGAGATGCGGCGCGATCTGCCTGTCGTAGAGCGCGATGTTGTCGCGCGCATTCGCGTCGCCGAGGAAGCGCAGCAATTCGTCGTGGCGCTGCAGCCGGGCGAAGGCGCCGACCTTGAGCTTGCCCAGCGCGATATGGGCGCCGTTGAGGTCGATGGCGCTGATCCGCTCAGGGTCGGCCGTCAGATAGGACAGGATATTGCAGGAGCCCGATGCGATGGCTACGACATGGTCCTGCGGCTGCAACTGCAGCGCCGCCATGTCGACGACCGGGTCCTCCCAGATTTGCGGATAGACCAGCCCGGAGAAGGCGAAGGTGAACAGCCGCTCCAGCATGCCGGCCTTGGACAGGGCGGCGCTGCGATGCACCGCCATGGTCAGGCCCGTGGTCGTCTCCCGCTTGGCCGCGCGCGCCGTCTGCATCATGTCCGCCCCTGTCGGCTCGTTGATGGCGAGCCGACTAGAGGAGTTGCATGACGCTTGGGTGACGCGCGGCGCGGACTCGTTACTGCGCGGTGACGCCCGCCGCCTTGATCACCGGCGTCCATTTGTCGACCTCGGCCCGCACATGCGCGGCCAGGGCCTGGGAGCTCAGCCCCTCGCCCGCAGGGATTTCGCAGCCGAGATCGAGCAGGCGCTTGCGCACGGCTTCATCGGCCAGGGCGGCCCGGCCGGCGGCGTTCAGCTTGTCGACGATCTCCTTGGGCGTGTCCTTCGGCGCGAAGATCGCGTTCCAGCCCACGGCCTGGAATTCCGGAAGCCCGCCCTCCTGGCTGGTCGGCACATCCTTGGCGACCTCGAGCCGCTTCGGGGTGGCGACCACGTAAGTCTTCAGATTGGTCAGCTGCGGCACGATGCCGACCGTCTGATCGCAGACATAGTCGAGCTGTTTGGCGAGCAGCGCGTTCATGGCCGGACCGGAGCCCCTGAACGGCACCTGCTGCACCGGCGCCTTGATCAGGTGATGGAAGTAGACGCAGGTGAGATGCGAGGTCGAGCCGATGCCGCCATGGCCGTAATTGTACTTGCCCGGATTGGCCTGCAGCAGCGCGATGAATTCCTGCAGGGTGTTGGCCGGGAAATCCTTGTGCGCGGAAATCAGCATCGGCGTGCCCGCGGTGTTGATCACCGGCGCGAAATCGGTGCGGGGATCATAGGCCAGATTCGGATAGAGCCCGACCGAGGCCGAATGCGTGCCGAGATTGCCCATCATGATGGTGTAGCCGTCGGGCGCCGCGCGCGAGACCCGCAGCGAGCCGGTGGTGCCGCCGGCACCGGCGACGTTCTCGACCACGATCGTCTGGCCCAGCGTGCGCGACATGTGGTCGGAGACGATGCGGGCGATGACGTCGGTCGGCCCGCCCGCGGCGAAGGGCACGATCATGGTGATGCCGCGGCTGGGATAGGTCTGGGCCGGCGCCGCCTGGATGGCGGCGGCCGAAACGGCGAGTGCGGCCCCGAGGGCCAGGATCATACGGCGCATTGGTGTCCTCCTTGCTGTGATGTCGCGTTGCCCGCGATCTGGTGGATGAGTGGGATCAGAGATGGCGCAGCCCGACGCTGGCGATCAGCGGCAAAAGCTCGTCTCGCGCCCGCGCCCGGTGCCGCCTGGCGCTTTCGCGCGCCGTTTCCGCGTCGCCCCGGCCGATGGCGGCCGATAGCTCGCGATGTTCGGCGACCGAGACAGGCAGCTGCGTGCGCAGCCGCAGCGTCAGCATCCGCGCCCGGTGGGACTGGTCGTTGACGGTCTGGAGAATGCGGGTGAACCGGCTGTTGCCGCAGCGCTCGACGATCAGCCGGTGGAAGGCGGCGTCGGCGCGGCCCCAGCCGGCGAGATCCTGCCTCGCCAGCGACGCCGCCATCGCATCCGTTTCCGCCGCGAGCTCGGCGGCCAGCGTCTGGCGGTCGGCGTCTGGCAAGCGCGCGTCGAGCTCGGCGGCGCTGGCCTCGATCGCGATCAGAACCTCGTAGATCTCGCGGATATCGTCCGGCGCCAGCGCGCAGATGACGATGCCGCGCTTGGGCAGGATGCGGACCAGCCCCTCTTCCTGCAGGCGCAGCGCCGCCTCATGCACGGGCGTGCGGCTCACCCCCAGGCGCAGCGCCAGCTCGCCCGCCGAAGCCTGGTGGCCGGGCGGGAAGACGCTCTCGCGGATCGCCTGCTTCAGCGCAGCATAGGCGCTGTCGACCAGGCTCTGGCCCCGCTCGCCGCCGGCATCGATCATCGTCAATCGCGTTGGCATGTCATCCTCATGGCCTGAGCTTAGCAACTTCCATGGAAGCTGCAATGGATTGTTGACTCGCAGATTGCCAGCGCTCAAACACGCTCATCGCAATTCGGAGGAACCGATCATGAAGACCCATCGCATCGCCGCCATTCCGGGAGACGGCATCGGCGTCGAGGTCATCGCCGCCGGCATCGAGGTGCTGCAGGCGCTGGCGCAGCGCGATGGCGGCTTCGCCCTCAGCTTCGACCATTTCGATTGGGGCTCGGATTACTACAAGCGCACCGGGCTGATGATGCCCGAGGATGGGCGCGAGCAGATCAAGAACCACGACGCCATCTTCTTCGGCGCGGTCGGCGCGCCCGACGTGCCCGATCACATCACGCTCTGGGGTCTGCGCCTGGCGATCTGCCAGCCCTTCGACCAATACGCCAATGTCCGCCCCACCCGCGTGCTGCCCGGCATCACCTCGCCCCTGCGCGCCGTCTCCGGCCCGGAGCTGGACTGGGTCATCGTCCGCGAGAATTCGGAGGGCGAATATGCCGGCGTCGGCGGGCGCGTGCATCGCGGCTTTCCCGAGGAGGTCGCCACCGACGTCTCGATGATGACCCGCTCGGGCGTCACCCGCATCATCCGCTACGCTTTTGCGCTGGCGCAGTCGCGGCCGCGCAAGCTGCTGACGGTGGTGACGAAATCCAACGCGCAGCGCCACGCCATGGTGATGTGGGACGAGATCGCGGCCGAAGTCGCGACCGAATACCCCGACGTGACCTGGGACAAGATGCTGGTCGACGCCATGACCATGCGCATGGTGATCAAGCCCCAGAGCATCGACACCATCGTCGCCACCAACCTCCACGCCGACATTCTTTCGGATCTGGCGGCGGCGCTGGCCGGCTCGCTCGGCATCGCCCCCACCGCCAATCTCAACCCGGAACGCAAATTCCCCTCGATGTTCGAGCCCATCCACGGCTCCGCCTTCGACATCGCCGGCAAGGGCATCGCCAATCCGATCGGCACCTTTTGGACCGCGACGATGATGCTCGACCATCTCGGCGAGAGCGCGGCCTCGGCCCGGTTGATGCGGGCGATCGAGCGCGTCACCGGCGACCCCGCCTGCCATACGCCCGATCTCGGCGGCAAGGCGACGACGCGCCAGGTCACGGACGCCGTGATCGCGGCGATCGCCGGCGACAACGCCTGAACCGCGCTCCACAGGATCGTGAAGGCGTCACGGGCGCGGCGGGCTGAAATCCGCCGCGCCCATGACCATATTGACGCAAACCACGACGAGCGCCGGCGCGGCGCGCTGAAAGGAGTGCGATATGGGTCTGATGAGCATGTTCGGCAGCGACAAGGCGCCGGCCGAAAGCTTCCCCTACGAGCTGAGCGACGAGCAATGGCGCGCCAAGCTGACGCCGGAGCAGTACCGCGTGCTGCGCGGCCACGGCACCGAGCGGCCCGGCTCCTGCGCCCTGAACTTCGAGAAGCGCCCCGGCACGTTCTCCTGCGTCGGCTGTGGCAATCCGCTGTTCCGCAACCTCACCAAATTCGAGAGCGGCACCGGCTGGCCGAGCTTCAACGAGCCGCTCGAAGGCGCGGTCGCGACCACGGAGGATCGCAGCTTCATGATGGTGCGCACCGAGGTGCATTGCGCCAATTGCGGCGGCCATCTCGGCCACGTCTTCCCCGACGGCCCGCCCCCGACCGGGCTGCGCTACTGCATCAACGGCGTCGCCATGGATTTCGAGCCGGCCGAGGGCTGAGCGGTCGGCTGCGGGCGCCCGGCAGCCCCTGGCCCCCCCGCAGCCCTCATCCTGAGGAGGCCCGCAAGGGCCGTCTCGAAGGATGCTCCAGGGCTCCCGAGACCATCGGACCATCCTTCGAGACGCTGCTTCGCAGCTTCTCAGGATGAGGGCTGGAGGCGTGGAAAGATATCCAGTGCTCTCACTTCGGGATTTCGACCAGATACACCGCCTTGTTGCCCGGCGTGCCCGTATGCAGGCAGACGATGCGGCCGCGGCGCTTGCCTTGCGCATCCTCGATCGCGGCGAAGGCGATGTATTCGATCGAGACATATTGGCTGCCGACCTTCTTGTCGAAACGGTTCTCGATCAGGCTGTCGCCACGCTCGATCCGGATCGATTTCAGGCTGCCGCCATCGCTCGTCGATTGGGAAAGCGCGAGGCGTTCGCATTCGGCGAGGGGATCGGGCGCGGGCCGCGACTGGGCCAGCGCGGCGACCGGCACGGACAGCAGCAGAGCGGTGACAGCACGAGCGTTGCGCATGAGATCCTCATCCAAGCATGACGCTGACCATGCGACAGCCACGGTCATTCGACAATCCTGCGACAAGGCCGGCCAAATCTGCAGGCCACTACGCGCAATCCGGCGCCGAGCGCTTATATTGAAGCGAGAACGAATCACGCACGAGCAGCCCTGACCTTGTCCGACAACCACGCATCGCCCCCCTCCCTGCCCCGCCCCGGCGGCCTTGCCGCGCGCGCCGCGGCGGCGCCGTCAGCCGGCTATCTCGCAGGGCTGAATCCGGAGCAGAGGCAGGCTGTCGAGGCGACGGACGGGCCGGTTCTGGTGCTGGCCGGCGCGGGCACCGGCAAAACCCGCGTGCTCACCACCCGCATCGCCCATCTGATCGCCACCAACCGCGCCTACCCCTCGCAAATCCTGTCGGTGACCTTCACCAACAAGGCCGCGCGCGAAATGAAGGAACGCGTCGCCCATCTCGTCGGCCCCGTCGCCGAGGGCATGCCCTGGCTCGGCACCTTCCATTCGATCTCGGCCAAGCTGCTGCGCCGCCATGCCGAGTTGCTGGGCTTGCGTTCGGATTTCACCATCCTCGACACCGACGACCAGATCCGCCTGATGAAACAGGTGATCGCCGCCGCCGACATCGACGAGAAGCGCTGGCCCGGCCGCATGCTGGCCGGTTTCATCGACAGCTGGAAGAATCGCGGGCTGACGCCGAAGGATGTCCCGCCGGGCGAGGCTGCGGTCTTCGCAAACGGCCAGGGCGGCGCGCTCTATGGCGCCTATCAGGAGCGGCTGAAGACGCTGAACGCCGTCGATTTCGGCGATCTTCTGCTGCATTGCCTGACGCTGTTCCGCGAAAACCCGGATGTGCTGGCGCAATATCATGAGCGCTTTCGCTACATTCTGGTCGACGAGTATCAGGACACCAACACCGCGCAATATCTCTGGCTGCGCCTGCTCGCCCAGGGGCGTCGCAACATCGCCTGCGTCGGCGACGACGACCAGTCGATCTATGGCTGGCGCGGAGCGGAGGTCGACAATATCCTGCGCTTCGAGCATGATTTTCCCGGCGCGACGGTGGTTCGGCTGGAGCGCAACTATCGTTCCACCGGCCATATCCTCGCCACCGCCTCGAAGCTGATCGCCCGCAACGAAGGGCGGCTCGGCAAGACCCTGCGCACTGAGGACGAGGCCGGCGAGAAGGTGACCATCACCGGCGCCTGGGACAGCCAGGAAGAGGCCAGGCTGATCGGCGACGAGATCGAGGCGCTGCAGAACAAGGGCCACAACCTCTCGGAGATCGCGATCCTGGTGCGCATCTCCGCCCAGATGCGCGAGATCGAGGACCGTTTCGTCCATCTCGGCCTGCCCTATCGCGTCATCGGCGGCCCGCGCTTCTATGAGCGCGCCGAGATCCGCGACGCCATGGCCTATCTGCGCTGCGTCGTCTCGCCCACCGACGACCTCGCCTTCGAGCGCATCGTCAACGTGCCCAAGCGCGGCCTGGGCGACGCCACCATCCAGATTCTGCACAACCACGCCCGCGCCTCAGGCCTGTCGCTGCTGCAGGCGGCGCGCGTCGTCGTCGAGAGCGACGAGCTCAAGCCCAAGGCGCGCACCACCCTGCGCGAGCTTGTCGAGGCTTTCGGTCGCTGGCAGGCCAGGGCCGAGCATCTGCCCCAGGGCGAGCTCGCCGAACTCGTGCTGGAGGAAAGCGGCTACACCGAGATGTGGCAGAAGGACCGCTCGGCCGACGCCGCCGGGCGCTTGGAGAACCTGAAGGAGCTGGTGCGCTCGCTCGACGAATTCCCCGACCTGCCGGCCTTTCTCGAACATGTTTCGCTGGTGATGGACGCCGATAGCGGCGAGGGCGCCGAGCGCGTGTCGATCATGACCCTGCACGGGGCGAAGGGGCTGGAGTTCGACACGGTCTTCCTGCCCGGCTGGGAGGAAGGTCTGTTCCCCAGCCAGCGCGCGCTCGACGAGAGCGGCCGCGCCGGGCTGGAGGAGGAGCGCCGCCTCGCCCATGTCGGGTTGACCCGCGCGCGCAAGCGGCTGAAGCTGTATTTCGCCTCCAACCGCCGCATTCACGGGCTCTGGCAATCGAGCCTGCCCAGCCGCTTCATCGATGAATTGCCGGAAGAGCATGTCGAGGTGGTGCAGGCGGCGAGCAATTATTCGCAAGGCGGCTATGGCGCATCGCGCTTCGACCGGATGGAGAGTTTCGGCTCGAGCTACCAGACGCCGGGCTGGCAGCGCGCGCAGGAGAACAAGGCCCGCACCGGCCAGAGCAGCCTCTTCGGCGGCGCGGCAGGCGGCTATGCGCAGGCGGGCTTCGCCGATGGCGGCAATCGCGGCTTCGGCCAGGGCGGCAAGCGTGGCCCCGTGCTGATCGAAGGCGAGCTGACGGCGAAATCCACCGGCGCCTCGGCCTTCGACGCCGGCGCCCGCGTCTTCCACATCAAGTTCGGCCCCGGCTCGGTCGCAAGCGTCGACGGCAACAAGCTGACGGTGGATTTCGACAAGGCCGGCCGGAAGATGGTGCTGGACTCGTTTGTGCAGAAGGCGGGGTGATTAGTGTTTGGGCTTTGCACCCATCGGGTCCCTCTTGACGCAACGGCATTCTACTAGCGTATTCTAGAAGCCGATATAGTCGGGTCAGCACAGGATCGGTGGTCCCGCAATGCTAACCGATAGCGCCGACATCATTCGCCGGTTGAAGCGCGAGGGTTTCGTTCTCAAGAGCGTCCGTGGCTCGCACCACAAATTTGTGCATGAGGCGACCAAGCGCATGGCGATCGTCGTTCATCCCAAGCGCGACATTCCCATCGGCACTGTTCATGGCATATACAAAGATGCCGGCTGGAAACGAGATTGAGCGAAGGTCGCCATGCAGCATTACATTGCAGTCGTCCACAAGGACGCGACATCCTGCTACGGCGTGCTCTTCCCGGACCTGAAGGGCGTCTTCACCGCTGGCGATACGCTCGACGACGCCTTTCACCAGGCCCGCGACCTTCTGGCGTTTGCGGCCGAAAGCTGGCGCGAAGATACGGGGGCGGACTTTCCTGCACCCCGAAGCATCGACGCTCTCCGAAACGACCCGGACTTCCTGGAAGTTTCGCAGGACGCCATCCTTATGGCGGTCCCTTTCGATCCCTCCCCGGCTCGGCTCGCAGCAGAGTGACCCGCAACGTCGCCATCGACGGCGGCTGACTTCACTGCCGATTTCAGGCAAGCCCTCATCCTGAGGAGGCCCACAGGGCCGTCTCGAAGGATGCTCCAGGAGGCTCATGAACTCGCGGGATCATCCTTCGAGACGCCGCTGGCGCGGCTTCTCAGGATGAGGGCTGAGGAACGCATCCGCCCCGCATGACAAGCCCACTCCGGCCTGCTATCCCCCGCCCATGCGCGAAGGTCTTCTGCCATCGACGGTTGCGACCGTCCTCGAACTCTCAACCAGCGGCGAGAAGGCGCGCGCGCTGACCGAGCTGCTTGGCGAAGTCTTCGACCCCACCGAGACCGCCATTTCCGCCTTCGAAATCGAGAGCGGCGTCACCACCCTCTCGCTCAATGCGCCCTGGAAGGTCGAGATCTACTTCGCGACCCACCCCGATGAAGCGGCGGTGCGAGACATGTTGCGCCCCATCGTCGGCGCCATCATCGACAGCACCGCTTTCGCCACGGTGAACCAGCAGGATTGGGTGTCCGCCAGCCTCGACGGGTTGCAGCCGGTCCGGGCGGGCCGCGTCCTCGTCCATGGCGCGCATGATCGCGCAGCGGTGCGCATCAACGACGTCGCCATCGAGATCGAGGCTGCGCTCGCCTTCGGCACCGGCCATCACGGCACCACCGCCGGCTGCCTGCTGGCGCTGGATGCGGAGTTGAAACGGCGCCGTCCGCGCCACGGCCTCGATGTCGGCACCGGCACCGGCATTCTGGCGCTGGCTTTGGCCAAGCAGATCAAGCGCCGCGTCGTCGCTGGAGACATCGACGCCGTCGCCGTCGAGGTGGCCGCGCATAACGCCCGCGTCAATCATGCGCCGGGCGCGCTGGATCTCTATGTTGCGCCGGGCCTGCGCCACGCCAAGGCGAACCGGCCGGGCCATTTCGATCTCGTCTTCGCCAATATCCTGGCCGGGCCGCTGCGCAAGCTCGCCCCCTCGATCACCCGCGTGTTGTCGCGCGACGGCACGCTGATCCTGTCGGGGCTGCTGGAGATGGATGTCGCGGGCGTGCTGGCGGCCTATCGCCACCAGGGCGTCCACCTCGCGCGCAAGTCGCTGCGCGAGGGCTGGGCGACGCTGGTCATGAAAAAGGGTGGCGCCGCCCCACGGCCGCGCCACCCCTGAAATCCTGCCGATAGCAGCCGTTGCAGGCCTCAGAGGCCGATATGGCCGTATTTGGCTTCGGCGTCGGCCTGCATCGACCGGGCGTCATGCCAGACGGCGGAGGCGAACTTGGCGGTTTCGAGGATCTGCTCGAAAATGTGCTTGATCATGGCGATCATGGAGAAGTCTCCGGTGAGTGCCGCGCGCGGGCTGCGCTGCGGCGGTGGAACGGGGAAGCTCGGGCGAGGGCTCAGCGATTGAACGGCAGGGCCGCGTCGTTTTTCAGCGCCGTCTGGGGAAAGCCGCCGAGCACGATCTCGGCCTCGTTCACCAGATAGGAGCGGGCGCGCAGTTCGCGCATGGCGGACTGGCGGCGGCTCTCGACGAGCGCCGCGTAGAAGCGCTGCCAGACGCTCGGGGCGCGCGTGGCGGAGCCGCTCCTGGCGGTTTCGCCGGCAAGCGCGTTGGTGTTGTTCAGCACATAAGTCATAGGGTCTCTCCAACAGTGAAACGAAGGACAGTCCCGGTCGCTTCCTCGTTCTCTTATGTGACTAAAGTGGCCCTGCTTCGCACTTGCGAAAAGATGGTTTCGCATATGCGAGATATGCACTGGACGCATGGACGGCGACGTAATCCGTTAACGATTGCCGTTTTCGCATAGCGAAGAGGCACAACGCCCAATTGCCGGGCGGAACCGGCCCGCAAAGAAAGCAGGCGCAAATCCCGTATTTTGCGCTGGTCATCGGCAGCGGCAGACGCGACCATGCTCCCTTCGCAATCTCCGGGCCCGCCATGACCGAATCGCCTGCCTTCGCCTGCCGCTTCCAGTCCTTCTCAGAACCGAGCGACCCGGCGCAGGTCGCGCCCCGGGTCGCGGCGCTCAGGCGCGCGCTGGCGGCGCAAGGCCTCGCTGGTTTCGTCATCCCGCGCGCCGACGAGCATCAGGGTGAGTATGTCCCCGCGCATATGGCGCGGCTGGCCTGGCTCACCGGCTTCACCGGCTCGGCCGGCAATGCGGTCGTGCTGGCGGAGAAGGCGGCGCTGATCGTCGATGGGCGCTACACCATCCAGTCCGTGGAGCAGACCGACACGGCCGTGATCACCCCGACCAAAATGGAGGAGACGCCGCTGGAGCGCTGGATCGAGGCCAACCTGCCGGCGGGCGGCAAGCTCGGCTACGACCCTTGGGTCCACACGGTCGAGGGCGTCGCCAGGCTGGAGAAGGCTGTCGCCGCTGCCGGGGGTTCGCTCGTGCCCTGCACGCCCAATCCGCTCGACGCCTTGTGGACGGACCGCCCTGCCCCGCCCGCCGCCAAGATCGGCGCGCACAGGGCCGAATTTGCGGGGGAAGCGCCGGGCGACAAGCTGGCGCGCATCCAGGAGGCGCTGGCCAAGGCCAAGGTCGATGCGCTCGTCGTCTCCGACCCTCACGCACTGGCCTGGACCTTCAACATCCGCGGCGGCGATGTCGAGCACACGCCGCTCCCGCTCGGCTACGCCATCGTCCCGCGCAAGGGCCGGCCGACGGTGTTCCTGGCGCCCGAGAAGGTCACCAACGAAGCGGGCGACGCCATTGGCGCGGTCGGCGAGATCGCGCCGCCGGCGGGGCTTGAGGCGCAGTTGCGCAAGCTCGGCGCCGCGGGCGCAAAAGTTCGGCTCGATGCCGCCACCGCCGCCTCCGCCTTGGCGACGCTGATCAGCGACGCCGGCGGCGCGCCCGATGCGGGGGCCGATCCGATCGCGCTGATGAAGGCGCGCAAGAACCCGGCCGAACTCGCCGGCGCGCGCAGCGCCCATCTGCGCGACGGCGCCGCCATCGTCCGCTTCCTGTCCTGGCTGGCGCGCGAGGCGCCCAAGGGCGGGTTGACCGAAATCGACGCGGTCGCAGCGCTCGAGAAGGAGCGCATCGGCACGGGGCTGCTCAAAGACGTCTCCTTCACCACCATCGCCGGAGCGGGCCCCAACGCGGCGCTGCCGCATTACCGCGTGACGGAGGCCAGCAATCGCCGGATCGAGCCCGGCATCTTCCTCGTCGATTCCGGCGGACAATATGAGGATGGCACCACCGACATCACCCGCACCATGGCGATCGGGACGCCGAGCGACGAGATGCGCGACCGCTATACCCGCGTGCTCAAGGGCCATCTGGCGATTTCGCGCGTCGTCTTCGTCAAGGGCACGTCCGGCGCGCAACTCGATGCGCTCGCAAGGCTTCCGCTCTGGCAGGCGGGGCTCGACTTCGACCATGGCACCGGCCATGGCGTTGGCAGTTATCTCTCCGTCCACGAAGGGCCGCAGCGTCTGTCGAAGCTTGGAACCACGCCGCTGGAGCCCGGCATGATCCTCTCCAACGAGCCGGGCTACTACAAGCAGGGCGAATACGGCATTCGCATCGAGAACCTGATCGTGGTCGAGGAGCGGCCGATTCCGGGCGGCGACCGCACCATCTACGGTTTCGAGACCATCACCTGGTGCCCCTATGAGCGGGCATTGATCGAGAAGAGCCTGCTCGACGCCGGCGAGATCGACTGGATCGACGCCTATCATGCGAGAGTCTGGGAGAAGCTGTCGCCATTGGTCGACGGCGAAGCGAAGGCCTGGCTCGGCCAAGCCTGTGCGCCGCTTTAGAAAAAGCGCGCCGCCCTTCCCTTCTCCCCTTGCCCGAGAAGGTGGCGGGCAGGGCCGGATCAGGACTTGGCCGTGGGCGCGATCGTCAGTGCGGCGTTCGACCGCCCGCCAAGCGGGCCTGCCCCACTATCTCCCGCCTGGGCGCCAGGGGCGCGCAACCTCGGCGTTCGCGCGCTGGAGTTCACGCCAGCATTCCCTTTTGCCCCGCTTTGCTGTATGGGCCGTAGGCAATCGATGGCTGAGCCCCGCGCCGCTACCTTGCGCCGCCCCTTCCGTCGCCCGCATTTCCGCGCCGTGCCAGTCCAAGCGCCCTAACGTTTAGGCCCTAAACCGATGTCCTTCCTTCCCACGAGCCCGCCGCTTGCGCGTGCGCTCGACGAACGCAATTACTCCGATCCGACACCCGTCCAGAACGCGGTGCTCGAGGAGGCCGCCGCAGGGCGCGACCTGCTGGTTTCCTCCCAGACCGGCTCGGGCAAGACGGTAGCCTATGGGCTCGCCATCGCCTCGACGCTGCTGGGATCCGACGAAGCCTTCGCCCGCGCCGGCAAGCCGCTGGCGCTGATCATCGCGCCGACGCGCGAACTGGCGTTGCAGGTGCAGCGCGAACTCGCTTGGCTGTACAAATACGCCAACGCCAAGGTCATCGCCTGCGTCGGCGGCATGGATCCGCGTCGCGAAGCCTCGCTGCTCGACGAGGGCGCGCATATCGTCGTCGGCACGCCCGGCCGTCTGCGCGACCATATCGAGCGACATCGGCTCGATGTCTCCGGCCTGAAGGCCGTGGTGCTCGACGAGGCCGACGAGATGCTCGATCTCGGCTTCCGCGACGATCTCGAATTCATCCTGAAGACCACCCCGCCCGAGCGGCAGAGCCTGTTGTTTTCGGCGACGCTGCCCAAGGCGATCATCGCGCTCGCCCGCAGCTACCAGCGCGACGCGCTCCGCATCGAGGTGCAGGGCGGCTCGCGCGGCCATGCCGACATCGAATACCGCGCCATCCGGGTCTACCCGAAGGAGGCCGAGCTCGCCGTCGTCAACCTGCTGCGCTTTCATGATTCGCCGACCGCGCTGGTGTTCTGCAACACCCGCAACGCCGTGCGCCATCTCGAGGCCATCCTGCTGGAGCGCGGCTTCTCGGCCGTGGCGCTGTCGGGCGAGCTCAGCCAGAGCGAGCGCAATTCCGCGCTGCAGGCGCTGCGCGACGGCCGCGCCCGCGTCTGCGTCGCCACCGACGTCGCGGCCCGCGGCATCGATCTGCCCGGACTGACGCTGGTCATCCATGCCGAGCTGCCCAACGACCCGGAGGTGATGCAGCATCGCTCCGGCCGCACCGGGCGCGCCGGCAACAAGGGCACCAGCGTGCTGCTGGTGCCGGCCTCGCGCCGCCGCAAGGCGGAGATGCTGATCGCCGAAGCAAAGGTCGAGGCGATCTGGGCCGGCCCGCCGACGCCAGAAGAAATCCGCGCGCTGGATCAGGAGCGCCTGCTCAACGACCCGATGCTGACGGGCGACGCGGATGAGGACGATGCCGGCATGGTCGAGGCCCTGCTGGCCGGCCGCACGGGACAGGAGATCGCGGCGGCGCTGGTGCGCGTCTATCGCTCGCGCCTGCCCGGCGCCGAAGAGGTCGGCGATCCGAACTTCGCCCGCGACGAGCGCCGCCCGCGCGAGCCGCGCGACTATGCCGGTGGGCGCGAGGGCGCGCGCTTCGGCGAGGACCGCAGCGACAGCCCCCGCTCGGATGGGCCGCGCAAGGCCGGGCCGCGCGGGGACACCGTCTGGTTCCGCCTCAATATCGGCCGCAAGGATGGGGCCGATCCGCGCCAGCTTCTGCCGATGCTGTGTCGCCGCGGCAAGATCACTCGCGACGAAGTCGGCGCGATCCGCATCTTCGACAGCGAGACCAAGGTGGAGATCGACGCCGCCGTGGCCGAGCGCTTCGCCGACCTCGCCAAGGCCGTCGACCGCGACAAGATCGTGATCGAGCCTGTGACGGGCGAGGATGAGCGGCGCCCGGCAAAACCCTTCGGCGAGAAGGCGAGCCATGCGCCGGCTCCCTATCAGAAGAGCGCGCGGCGCGATGACCGTCCCGCGCCGCGCGAGCGCAGCGAGCGGCCGGCTTACGACAAGCCGGCCTTCGAGAAAAAGCCGTATGAAGGCAAGAAGAAGCCCTATGAGGGCAAGAGCAAGCCGTTCGCGCCGGCCGAGAGCCGCAGCTACGATCCGGTCGCGCAGGATCGCCAGAATTTCGGCGATCCGTCGGTGCGCGTCTCGCGCGAGGCCAGGCCTGGCGCGGACAAGCCCTATGCGCCGAAGCCTTACGCGTCGAAGGGCAAGCCCGGCGGCAAGTTCGGAACTGGCGGCAAGCCTGGGTTTTCGGCCGCCAAACCCTTCACGGGCGGCAAGACCGGCAAGCCGAAGCGTCCGCGCGACGATCGCGGCTGAGCCGTCAGGCCCGGCTCGCGACCGTCATCTCCTCCTCAGCGCAGGCCGAGGAAGGAGAGGATGACGAGAACGACGACGATCAATCCGACGATGTAGATGATATTGTTCATGAAAACGCCCCCCGGGCTCGATCGGGCGCAAGGCCCGTAGTGAACAGGACGCTGCGGAGCTTGTTTGCCCGCAGCACCGGCTCAACCCGCCGCGTGCCGGGAAAGTTCCAGAAGCCGGGGCATTGGCGGCGCGAGACGGGCTCGTTTCGCGCCGCCAGCCCTGCATGACGGTCAGAGTGCGCCGCCCACTGGCTCCGCGCGCGCCGGCTGCGTCTCGTCCTCGGCGATCAGCTTGCGGTAGACGTGCCAGCTGGCATGGCCAAGCACGGGCATGACGACGACGAGCCCGACCAGGACCGGCAGCGACCCGAGCGCCAGAAGCCCGGCGATCATCAGACCCCAGACCAGCATCACGCGCGGATTGGCCTCGACCGCCGCCACGGAGGCGCGCACGGCCGTGCCGACATCGACATGGCGGTCGAGCATCAGCGGGAAGGACACGACCGAGATCGTGAAGGCGACGATGGCGAACAGCGCGCCGACGGCGTTGCCGACAATCATCATGATCCAGCCGTCGAAGGTGGTCAGCGCCGCGACGAACCGCTCGGTCGTCACAGGAGGCTCGAGACCGAGCAGGCCGCGATAGATCAGCCAGGCGCTGGCGAGCCAGGCCAGGAACAGCCCGGTCAGCATCAGCCCGAGCAGCGCAATCTGCCCCAGAGCCGGCGAGCGCAGCACTTCGAAGGCCTGCGCCGCCGACGCATCGAGCCCGCGCTCGCGCCGACGGCTGATCTCGTAGAGGCCGATCGCCGCGAAGGGGCCGAGCAGCGCGAAGCCCGCCATCAGCGGGAAGATCAGCGGCAGGATGTTGTAGGTGGCGCTCAGCCGCGCCAGCAGCACGCCGATGATCGGGTAGATCAGCGCGACGAAGATGAGATGCGTCGGTTGCGCCAGGAAATCGGCCCAGCCGCGCCGGAGCGAATCGACGAGATCGTCGACGGTGATGGTGCGGATGCGTGGCGTCGCCTGCGCGCCGGCGCGGGATCCTCCGGCAGCGGGGTGGAACATCGTGTCGAGGTTGGCCATGGCGTGTCTCCCGGTTCTGGCCCGGCGCGCCGTCGGCGTTGGTCTCATGCTTGAGCCACAAGGGATGGATCAAGCCGCCTCAGGCGTCGAGCGTCCAATTCCAAGCGGTTGCACTTTAGCGTGGCTGCGCGCGCCTGTCTTGGGGCGCCCGTACACGAGTGCGGGAGGTGCAGACGCGCGATCTCCTTCCAGCCGCAAGCCGAGAAGGAATACGCGCCGCCCCTGCGGCGCGCGCCGGCTGCTGACCTTTCTCGACACGCGCTTCTCCCCTAATGAAGAGGCATGACAGACGCTGCCTTTCCCCCCCTCGACACGCTCACGCCACGCAAGGCGAAGCTGGAGCACAAAGCTCTGGCGGCCGATGTCGCCGCGGCCGATCTCGCCTATTTCCAGGAAGACCGGCCGATCCTCGAGGACGCGGTCTACGACGCCAAAAAACGGCGATTGCTGGCGCTGGAGGAGGCGTTTCCCGCGCTCAAATCGGCGGCCTCGGCGCAGGTTGGCGCCAGGCCCGCCGCGCGCTTCGCCAAGATCCGCCATCGCGTGCCGATGCTCTCGCTCGGCAACGCCTTTGCCGACGCGGATGTCGCCGATTTCGTCCAGCGGGTTCGCAGTTTCCTGGGCCGCAAGCCGGAGGAGCCGATCGTCTTCACGGCCGAGCCGAAGATCGACGGGCTGTCGCTGTCGCTGCGCTATGAGGGCGGCGCGCTGGTCTCGGCCGCGACGCGTGGCGATGGCGAGGAGGGCGAGGACGTCACCCAGAACGCCCGCACCGTGTCCGAAATCCCGCAGAAACTGACGGGCGAGGCGATTCCGGAGATCGTCGAAGTCCGCGGCGAGGTCTATCTCGGCCATCGCGACTTCGCCGAGATCAACCAACGCCAGCGCGAAAAGGGGCTGGCTGAATTCGCCAATCCGCGCAACGCCGCCGCAGGCTCGCTGCGCCAGCTCGACGCCAGCATCACCGCGGCCAGGCCGCTGCGCTTCTTCGCCTATGCCTGGGGCGAAATGCCGGCGCCGCCGGCGCCGACGCAATTCGCGGTGGTCAAGGCCTTCGCAGGCTGGGGCTTCAAGACCAACCCTCTGATGGTCCGCTGCGACGGCGTCGAGGCCATGCTGGCGCATTACCGGTTGATCGAGAGCCAGCGCGCCATGCTCGGCTACGACATCGACGGCGTCGTCTACAAGGTCGACGAACTCGCCCTGCAGACCCGCCTCGGCTTCGTCGCGCGCGCCCCGCGCTGGGCGATCGCGCACAAGTTTCCGGCCGAACTCGCGACGACGGTGCTGGAGAAGATCGAGATTCAGGTCGGCCGCACCGGCGCGCTGAGCCCCGTGGCGCGGCTGCGGCCTGTCACGGTCGGCGGCGTCGTCGTCACCAATGCGACGCTGCACAATGAGGATTACATCCGCGGCTACGATTCGAAGGGCGAACGCATCCGTGCGGGCGAGCCGCCCGACATCCGCGAAGGCGACACCGTGACGGTCAAGCGCGCGGGCGACGTCATCCCGCGCGTCGAGGCGGTCGACCTCGACAAGCGGCCGGCCGATGCGAAACCCTATGTCTTCCCGACGCTGTGCCCGGCCTGCGGCAGCCATGCGACGCGGGAGCTGAATCCGCGCACGGGCAAGGAGGATGCGGTGCGCCGTTGCACCGGCGGGTTGATCTGCCCGGCGCAGGCGGTCGAGCGGCTGAAGCATTTCGTCTCGCGCGACGCGCTCGACATCGACGGTCTCGGCGACAGGCAGATCGAGTTCTTCCACGCCGATCCCGACCTGCCGGTGAAGGAGCCGGCCGACATCTTCACTTTGGCGGCGCGCGATGCGGCTAATTTCAAGAAGCTGAAGGACAAGGAAGGCTTTGGCGCGCAAAGCGTCGCGAAACTGTTTGCGGCGATCGAGGACAGACGGTCGCCGCCGCTCAACCGCTTCATCTTCGGCCTCGGCATCCGCCATATCGGCGAGACCAACGCGCGCCTGCTCGCCCGCCATTACGGCTCCTTCGCGCTGCTGCGGGCCGCGGTGATGGCGGCCGAGCAGCCGGACTCGCCCGAGCGCCAGGAGCTCGACGCCATCGACGGCGTGGGACCGACCGTGGTCGAGGCCCTGCTGCAGTTCTTTGCGGAGGCGCATAATCAGGAGATGCTCGATCGGCTCTTGGCGCAGGTGTCGCCGCAACCTCTGGAAGCGGTCGCCTCGACGAGCCCCGTGGCCGGCAAGATCGTCGTCTTCACCGGCGCGCTGGAGCAGATGACGCGCGACGAGGCCAAGGCCATGGCCGAGCGGCTCGGCGCGAAGGTGGCGGGCTCGGTGTCGTCCAAGACCGATCTGCTGGTGGCGGGGCCGGGCGCAGGCTCGAAACTGAAGGACGCCGCCAAGCACGGCGTGCAGGTCATCGACGAAGCCGGCTGGTTCGCGCTGGTGGGGCAGTCCGGTTGAAAAACCACGGATAGTCCGCGCCGCCGTCATTCCGGGACTTCGCGATAGCGAAGGGCCCGGAACCCATGAAAAGCCGCGTCTGTAGTTTCGCACCCTTCGAGGTTGCTGTCGTGTCCATGGGTTCCGGGCTCGGGCCTGACGGCCCGCCCCGGAATGACAGCGGAGATGCTGCAAGCCCTGCTTGATCCGCCCCATCACTTTTCTTCAAGACAACGCCGTGCGCTTCCGGTCTAACCTCGCGCCATGGACGCGATCACACAGGAACGGGCGCTGGCCGAGACGCCGCTGAACGCAGGCGAACGGGCGCATCTTTTCACCAGCCGTCGCTTCGACGGGCTGGAATTCCTCGCCGCGACCTTTCGCACCCATGCCTATGCGCCGCACGCCCATGAGACCTATGCGATCGGCACGATCGAATGCGGCTGCGAGGTCTGGCATGCGCGCGGGCGCAAGCTCTACGCCGGGCCGGGCGACATCGTGATGAACCACCCGCTCGATGTCCATGACGGCGCGCCCAGCGAGGGCGGCTATCGCTACCGGATGAGCTATCCGAGCGTGGCGCTGATGCGCGAACTCGCCCACTCGCTCTCGGGCCGCGAAACCGCCGGCACGCCGTTCTTCCACGAGCCCGTTACCCATGATCGCGAGGGCGCGGCGCTGTTCGCCGAGGCCCACCGCCTGTTGGAAGAGGGGCAGGATGCGCTGGCCGGCGAGGAGGCGTTGCTGCGCGCCTATGCGGCGATGCTGGCGCGCCACGCCGAACTCGGCCTGCGCGAGGTCGGGCGCGAGTGCGGCCCGGTGCAGCGGGCGCGGGCGCTGATCGAGGCGCGGCATGGCGAGGATCTGTCGCTCGCCGAGATCGGCGCCGATGTCGGCTTGCCCAGGCATCATCTGATCCGCGCCTTCCGGCGCGAGACGGGGCTGACGCCTCATGCCTATCTCGTCGATGTCCGCATTCGCCGGGCGCGCGAGCGGCTGCGCCGCGGCGAGGCGCTGGGCGATGTCGCCGCCGCCACCGGCTTCTGCGACCAGGCCCATCTCACGCGCGCCTTCAAGGCGCGGCTCGGCGTGACGCCGGGCGCCTTCCGCGCCGCCCATCTCTCCTGAAGGCGTCACCGCCATGTCCACTGTCAGCGAAGACGCCCGCCGGGGCTTCGGCGATATCTGGCCGGCGATGGTGGCGGCCGCGCCGATCGGCCTGCTGCTCGGCGCGCTGGCCGCAGGCAAGGGGCTGTCGCCGCTCGAGACCATGGCGATGGGCGCGCTGGTCTTCGCCGGCGGCGCGCAATTCGCCGCGATCGAACTCTGGGCCACGCCCGCCCCGCTGGGCGCGCTCGTCTTCTCGACGCTGCTGATCAACGCCCGGCACGTGTTGATGAGCGCGTCGCTCGCGCCCAAGCTCGAGGGCTTCTCGCCCTGGCAGACCTGGCTCGGCCTGTACTACATGGCCGACGAGAACTGGGCCCTGGCCGAAAAGCGCGCGCGCACGCACAGGCTGACGCCTGCCTACTGGTTCGGCATGGTCGTGCCCTTCGTCGCGTGCTGGATCGCAACCTCGACTTTGGGCGCGGTGGTTGGCGCGGCGCTCGGAGACCCCCGCCGCTTCGGGGCCGATTTCGCCTTCACGGCGCTGTTCATCGCGCTGGTGGCCGCCTTCTGGAAGGGGCGGGTGACAGTCTGGACGGTGGCGGCCGCGGGACTCGCCTCGGCGCTGACCTACCGCTTCATCGGTCCGCCCTGGCACGTGCTGGCGGGTGCGCTGTGCGGGCTGGCCGCGGCCTGGATCGCGGCCGGGGAGCGGGATGACGCAAGCGAGAGGACCGAGGCGGCGCGGCCATGACGCTCGATCCAAATACCCTGCTCGCCATCCTCGGCATGGCCTTCGTGACGTATCTCACCCGCGTTGCCGGTCTGGCGCTGGCGGGGCGGCTCTCCCCGTCGCCGCGCGCCCAGGCCGCCTTCGATGCGATCCCTCCCGCCGTGCTGGTGGCGGTGATCGCCCCGAGCGCGCTCGCCACCGGCTGGGCCGAAACCGGGGCGGCCCTGTTGGCCGCGCTGGCCGCGACGCGGCTGCCGCTGCTGGCGGTGGTGGCGGTCGGGGTCGTCGCGGTGGTGGCGCTGCGCGCGCTGATCTGACGGGACGGGCGTTGCGCCTCACCCCGCCCCATAGGGGGTGAAGCCGGGCAGCGCCTTGACCAGCGCGCGAAACGCATCGCCCCGCACCTCGAAGTTCGGGAACTGGTCGAAGGAGGCGCAGGCGGGCGAGAGCAGCACCGCGATCTCGCCTGCGCCATGATGCGCCTGCGCATCGCGCGTCGCGGCGGCCAGCGCCGCCGCCAGCGTCCCGCAGCGCTCATAGCTCACCCGCCCATCCGCATCGAAGGTGTCGGCGAAGAGATCGCTCGCCTGGCCGATGAGATAGGCCCTGGCGATGTTGGGGAAGTAGCGGCGCAGCGATTCGATGCCGCCCTCCTTCGGCTTACCGCCCAGAATCCAGAAGATGTCGCGGAAGGAGGTCAGCGCCTTTTCGGTCGAATCGGCATTGGTCGCTTTGGAATCGTTGATGAAGACGATTCGGCCGACGCGGCCGAGCTCCTCCATGCGATGCGCCAGCCCCGGATAGCTGCGGAACCCGGCGGCGATCTCGTCGCCGCTCAGCCCCAGCGCGAAACAGGCGGCGAAGGCCGCCGCCGCATTCTGGGCATTGTGCGAGCCGCGCAGCGAACCAATGCCGGCGAGGTTGGCGACGACGCGCGGCTTGCCATCCCGCACCTGCACGATACGGGTGTCGAGCTGGCCCTGATTGGCGGTGATGCCGGCGAAAACGCCCTCGTCCAAAGGCTGCTCGCCGCTGATCTTGACCAGCTTTCGCCCCGATGCGGCGCGTCGGCGCGCCATTTGCCGCGACGGCTCGTCATCGACGCCGACAACCGCGATGTCAGCCGCCGTCACCAGTCGCTCCTTGATCGCGCCATAGGCCTCGAAACTCCCGTGCCGGTCGAGATGATCCGGCGTCAGGTTCATCTGGATGCCGACGGTGGGCTTCAAAGAGGGAGCGAGGTCGATCTGGTAGCTCGAACATTCGATGACATGGATGCGCTCGGGCGCGGGCGGCTCCAGCGCCAGCACGGCGGTGCCGATATTGCCGCCCATCTGCACATCGCGCCCGGCCTGCTTCAGCACATGGGCGATCAGCGCCGTCGTCGTCGACTTGCCATTGGTGCCGGTAATGCAGACGACCGGCGCGTCGGGGCAGGTTTTCGCCCGTTGCCGGAAGAACAGCTCGACATCGCCGATCACCTCGACGCCTGCGGCCTGCGCCTTCTCGACCGTCCAGTGCGGCTGGGGATGCGTGAGCGGCACGCCGGGAGACAGCGCGAGGGCGGCGAATTCGCTCCAGTCGGCGCTGGCGAGGTCGACGATGGCGATCCCCTCGGCCGCAGCCTTGTCGCGCGAGGCCTGGCCGTCGTCGAAGGCCGCGACCTCGGCCCCGCCCGCAATCAGCGCGCGCGCCGTGGCCAGGCCCGAGCCGCCGAGGCCGAACAAAGCGAGCTTGCGCCCGGCGAAGATGCTGACCGGCGTCATCGGATCAGCGCAGCTTGAGCGTCGACAGGCCGACCAGCGCCAGCACCACCGAAATGATCCAGAAGCGGATCACCACCTGCGGCTCGGTCCAGCCCAGCTTTTCGAAATGATGGTGGATCGGCGCCATCAGGAAGACCCGCTTGCCGGTGCGCTTGAACACAGCGACCTGGATGATCACCGACAACGCCTCCAGCACGAACAGCCCGCCGACGATGGCGAGCACGATCTCGTGCTTGGTCGCCACCGCGATGACGCCGAGCAGCCCGCCCAGCCCGAGCGAACCGGTGTCGCCCATGAAGATCTGCGCCGGCGGCGCGTTGAACCAGAGAAAGCCCAGCCCTGCGCCGATCATCGCCCCGCAGATCACCGATAATTCGCCGGCGCCCGGCACGTGATGGATCTGGAGGTAGTTCGAAAAGATCGCGTTGCCGGTGAGATAGGAGATGAAGCCGAAGGTCGCAGCCGCGATCATCACCGGCACGATGGCGAGCCCGTCGAGCCCGTCGGTCAGGTTCACCGCATTGCCGGCGCCGACGACGACGAAGGCGCCGACCAGGGGGAAGAGCAGGCCGAGCGGGATCACCCAATCCTTCAGGAAGGGCAGCGCGAAGCCCGACGATATGCCAGCCGGGCCGATCTGCATGATGAAGCTGCAGGCGACCAGCGCGATGCCGATCTCCAGCGTCAGCCGCGCCTTGCCGGAAAAGCCGAGATGCGACTGCTTGGTCACCTTGAGATAATCGTCATAGAAGCCGATCGCGCCATAGCTCGCAGTCACCGCCAGCACGATCCAGACATAAGGGTTGCGCAGATTGCCCCAGAGCAGCGTCGCCGCAAACAGCCCCGACAGGATCATCAGCCCGCCCATGGTCGGCGTGCCGCGCTTGGAGAGATGCGATTGCGGCCCGTCGCTGCGGATCGGCTGGCCCTTGCCCTGCTTGATCCGCAGCCAGGAAATCGCAGCCGGGCCGAAGAAGAACACGAACAGCAGCGCCGTCGCCGTCGCTCCGCCGGCGCGGAAGGTGATGTAGCGGAAGACGTTGAGCAGCGGGAACGTGCCCGAGAAATCAGCCAGCCAGACAAGCATTCAGGTGTCTTTCGTTCTGGATCGCCCCATCGCCGTTCGGGCGAGCATGGCGGTCCTTCTTCTTGTTCGAGCCTCGGGCCGTCCGGAGCGGACGACCCTGATCGCTCGCCGCTAGTCCTCGGCGGTCGCGGCCGGGAAGCGCGCGACGATCGCCTTGACGATCGGCCCCATGCGCGAGCCCAGCGAGCCCTTGACGGTGATGACGTCCCCGGCCCGGATCGCATCCAGCACCAGCGGCTCGAGACCGCTCGCATGGCCGGCATAAGCGCCGCGCAGGGGCGATGGCAAGCTGTCATAGAGGCCGCGCATCAACGGCCCGCAGGCGAAGACCTTGTCGACGCCATTGGCGGTCACCGCCTCCATCAGGCCCTTGTGCAGCTCCGGCCCGGTAGGACCGAGTTCGAGCATGTCGCCCAGCACCGCGATGCGGCGGCCGCGCCCGGCGACCGGAATGCGGCCGAGATTTTCGATGGCCGCGCGCATCGACGCCGGATTGCCGTTGTAGCTTTCGTCGATCAGGATCACGCGCCCGCCCGGTGCCTGCAGCGCCTGCTGCGCCCCGCGCCCCGCTGGCGGCCTGAGATCGCCGAGCGCCAGCGCCGCGAGAGCGAGGTCGGCCCCCAGCGCCTCGACCGCCGCCAGAACGGCCAGCGAATTCAGCACGATGTGCTTGCCCGGACTGCCGAGCCTGTAGGTGACGGGCTGGCCGAGCACGACCGCGTCTACGGTGGAGACATCGGGCCGCAGCGAGCACGAGATCAAGCGCACATCGGCGTCGCGATGCTCGCCGAAGCTGATGATGCGCCCCGCCGGGCTGGCCTGCGCCAGCTCCCGCAGCAACCCCGTCTGGGCGATGTCGGCGTTGATGATCGCGGTCCCCCCGGGCTTCAGCCCGGAAAAGATCGCGGCCTTCTCCCGCGCGATGCCCTCGATCGACTCGAAGGCGGCCAGATGCACCGGCTGCACGGTGGTGACGATCGCGACATCCGGCTGGACCATGCGGGCCAGCGGCAGAATCTCGCCGGGATTGCTCATGCCGATCTCGTAGACGCCGTAGCGCACATCGACCGGCGTGCGGCACAGCGTCAGCGGCACGCCCCAGTGGTTGTTGTAGGAGGCGACGGGCGCATGCGTCTTGCCCTGCCGCGACAGGGTCAGCCGCAGCGCCTCCTTGGTCCCGGTCTTGCCGACCGAACCGGTCACGGCGACGACGCCGGCCTGCAGCTCGGCCCGGCGCGCCATCCCTGCCCGCTCCATGGCCTTCAGCACGTCGTCGACGACCCCGCAGGGGCCCTTGCCGGCGAACTCCGCCGCATGGGCCTCGTCGATCACGGCCAGCCCCGCGCCCTTTTCCAGCGCCCCGCCGACAAAATCATGGCCGTCGCGCGCCTCGCCGCGGATCGCGAAAAACGCGTCGCCGGGCTCCAGCGTCCGAGTGTCGATCGACACGCCCGTGATCGCGTCGGGCATCGCGCCCTGCAGCCGCGCGCCGATGGCCGCGACCAGTCGCTCTCCGCTCCAGAGGGGCGCGCTCATCGCGTGATCTCCGCAATCGCCGCCCTGACGACCTCATGGTCGGAGAAGGGCATGGTTCGGTCGCCTATGATCTGGCCGGTTTCATGGCCCTTGCCCGCGACCACGAGCACGTCGCCCGCGCGCATAAGCGCCACGGCCAGGCGGATCGCCTCGCCGCGATCGCCGATCTCGCGCAGCTCCGGCGAGGCGGCCATGATCTCCGCCCTGATCGCGGCGGGGTCCTCGCTGCGGGGATTGTCGTCGGTGACGATGGCGATATCGGCCTTTTCCGCCGCGATCGCGCCCATCAGCGGCCGTTTGCCCTTGTCGCGGTCGCCGCCGCAACCGAACACGCAGATCAAACGCCCCGTCGCATAGCCGCGCAGCGTCGACAGCACGGCGGCCAGCGCGTCGGGCTTGTGGGCGTAGTCGACCACCACCAGCCCGCCATTGATCTCGCCGACGCGTTCCAGCCGGCCGGCGACCCCGGTCAGCCCGGCGATCGCGCCGATCGCAGCCTCGGCGTCCTCCCCCGTCGCGATGGCGAGACCCGCCGCGACGAGCGCATTGCCGGCCATGAAATCGCCGACCAGCGGCAGGGTGACGCCGAGCGTGCGCCCTGCCACGCTGACGCTCAGCCGCTGCGAGAAACCCTCGCGCACGACCTCGGTGAGCGTAATCGTCTCGCCCTTGCGGCCAATGCCGATCAGCGGATGGCCGGCGGCGGTGGCCGCTGCGGCAGCGTCCTCCGCAAAGGGCTCGTCGCGGTTGATGACGACGGGCGCGCCCTTGGGCAGCAGCTGCCACAACCGCATCTTGGCCGCAAAATAGGCCTC